>NZ_MJIR01000009.1:0-1302 GCF_001878835.1 Microbacterium sp. AR7-10
GCCGAGCGCCTCGCCGGGATGCGGCCGGGGACTGTCCTGGTGAACACCGCCCGCCCTGACCTCATCGACGAGCAGGCTGTCGCGCAGGCGCTCGCCGACGGCATCCTCGCCGGGTACGCCGCCGACACGCTCGACGGCGACACGGCCGCGAGCGCGAGTCCGCTGCTGGCCCCCGAGCTCGCCGCGCGCGTGATCGTGACCCCGCACCTCGGTGCACAGACCACCCAGGCCGTCGACAACATGGGCCGCATGTCGCTCGACGACGCGATCGCCGTGCTGCGCGGCGACGCCCCGGCCCACCCCGTCACCCGCTAGGAGACCCCATGACCGAGACCGCCCCCGCCGACTGCATGGGATTCGTCGGCGTCACCACCGGATCGTCATCGATCATGAAGGTGTTCCCGCTGTGGGCCGACATCCTCGGTCTGCCCACGCGCACCCTGGTCGGCCACGACCTGCCGATGGACGCCGAGCCTGCGGCGTATCGGGCGATGGTCGAGCAGATCCGCGACGATCCGCACCACCGCGGCGCCCTGGTGACGACGCACAAGATGAACCTCTACGCCGCGGCATCCGACCTGTTCGACGAACTCGACCCGTTCGCGGTGTCGTGCTCGGAGATCTCGAGCATCTCCAAGCGCGGCGACCGGCTGATCGGACGGGCGAAGGACCCGGTGACCGTCGATCTGGCGCTGAACGACTTCCTGCCGGCCGATCATTTCGCCCGCACCGGTGCTGAGGTGATCATCCTCGGCGCCGGAGGCTCGGGCACCGCGCTGAGCTGGGCGCTCGCCGAGCGAGCCGACGCGCCCGCGCGGATCACCGTGACCGCGCGCTCGCAGGACAAGCTCGACCATCTGCGTGAGGTGCACCGTCAGCACGGCACCGACGAGGGTCTGATCCGCTACGTCCTCACCGAGACGGCAGAGCAGGCCGACGCCCTCGTCGCGGCCGCGCCCGCCGGCTCAGTCATCGCCAATGCCACCGGACTCGGCAAGGACCGCCCCGGCTCACCGCTGACCGATGCGGTGGTGTACCCCGAGGGCGCCTGGGCGTGGGAGTTCAACTACCGCGGCTCGCTGGAGTTCCTGCACCAGGCGCGCGCGCAGCAGGACTCCCGCGGACTGCACGTCGTCGACGGCTGGCGCTACTTCATCCACGGCTGGTCGCAGGTGGTCGCCGACGTCTTCGAGCTGACCCTCACCCCTGACGTCGTCGAGCAGCTCGCGCAGGCCGCGGAGTCGGTGCGCTGATGCCGAGGCCGGGCGGCGCGGCTGGTGCGGTCGGTGCGGTTTCTGCGGG
>NZ_MJIR01000010.1:0-1103 GCF_001878835.1 Microbacterium sp. AR7-10
AGCGATTCGAAGTCGGGATCGGGGCTCTGGAGTCGCGGGCGGGTCAGGCGTCGCGGCGCGGGCCGTCCGACGGTCGCACGGTGAACACGTGCGGCGCGCCGAATCCGGCCTCGGCGAAGGCCCGGGTCACGGCATCCGCGATCCGGTCGACGGCGTCGCGCTCGACGAGGGCGATTGCGGCGCCACCGAAGCCTCCGCCGGTCATCCGCGCCCCGACCGCGCCCTGCTCGAGAGCCGTCTCGACCGCGAGGTCGAGCTCCGGCACCGAGATCTCGAAGTCGTCGCGCATCGACGCGTGCGACGCGACGAGCAGGTCGCCGATCGCCCGCGGGCCCTGATCGGCGAGGATGCGCACGGTGTCGAGCACGCGCTGATTCTCGGTGATCACGTGGCGCACGCGGCGCAGGGTCACGTCGTCCATCAGCTCGGCGGCACGCGGCAGGTCGGCTTCGTCCGCGTCGCGCAGCGACGGGATGCCCAGCAGAGCGGCTCCGCGCTCGCACGCGTCGCGCCGTTCGCGGTACCCGCCGGTGGAGTGCGAGTGCGACACCTGTGTGTCGATGACCAGCACCTCGAGTCCCTCGCCGGTGAACCCGGTGGGCACCGACTCCGCCGCCAGTGACCGGCAGTCGAGGAAGGTCGCCGCGTCGGGCCGGCCGAGCATCGACGCCATCTGATCCATGATGCCCGTGGGTGCGCCGACCGCCTCGTTCTCGGCGCGCCGGCCCACCTGGGCGAGTGCGACCGGGTCGAGCTCGAGCGCCCAGAGATCGTTGAGGGCGGATGCCACGGCGCCCTCGATCGCGGCGGACGACGACAGGCCCGCACCGACCGGCACGTCCGATGCGATCGCGATGTCGGCGCCGCGGCCGGGTGCCCCGGTGCTCGCGAGCCGCAGGGCCCAGGCGACGCCGAGCACGTATGCAGACCACTCCGGCACGGCGGGCTCTGCGCCGGCGGCGGTCGGGAAGAGCGTGTCGAGGTCGGCGAGCGCGACCTCCACCGGCCCCGCGGCGAAGGTCGACGTCACCCGCACGCGGTCGTCGTCGCGCAGCGCCGCGGCGGCGTAGGTGCGGTGCGGGATCTGTCTCTTATACACATTT
>NZ_MJIR01000011.1:0-2923 GCF_001878835.1 Microbacterium sp. AR7-10
CCGGCGGCGGTCGGGAAGAGCGTGTCGAGGTCGGTGAGCGCGACCTCCACCGGCTCCGCGGCGAAGGTCGACGTCACCCGCACGCGGTCGTCGTCGCGCAGCGCCGCGGCGGCGTAGGTGCGGTGCGGGATCGCGAACGGCAGCACGAAGCCCTCGTTGTAATCGGTGTGCTCGCCGATGAGGTTCACGCGTCCCGGCGCCGACCAGACACCATCGGGCTCGCGTCCGGCGAGCCGGGTGAACAGGGTGCGGGCGTCGTCGAGGGCGCTCATGCGGTCACCTCCGGAACAGACGCGATGGCGGTGCGCAGACGCTCGGCCGCGACCTCGGGGAGGATCTCGGCGGTCCACGCGCCCATGGCGGCTTCGGAGCCGGCGAGGAACTTCAGCTTGTCCTCGGCGCGGCGCGGGCTGGTCAGCTCGAGGCGCATGCGCACGGTGTCGCGACCGATGTTCACCGGCGCCTGGTGCCATCCGGCGATGTACGCCGTGGGGGTGGAGTACAGGGCATCCACCCCGCGCAGCAGACGCAGGTAGAGCGGGGCGAGCTCGTCGCGCTCGGCGTCGGTGAGCGCCGCGAAGTCGGGGGCGTGCCGATGCGGCATGAGGTGCACCTCGAGCGGCCAGCGGGCGGCGAACGGCACGAACGCCGTCCAGTGCTCGCCCTGCAGCACGAGGCGGTCCGAGTCGCGCTCGGAGTCGAGCACGCGCGTCATCAGGTCGGGAGCGGTGCGGTCGATGCTGTCGAGCAGCCGCTGCGTGCGCGGGGTGACGTACGGGTAGGCGTAGATCTGCCCGTGCGGGTGCGGCAGTGTGACGCCGATCGCCTCGCCGCGGTTCTCGAACGGGAAGACCTGCTGGATGCCGGGGAGGGCCGACAGCGCCGCCGTGCGGTCTGCCCATGCCTCGATCACCGTGCGTGCGCGGGTGACCGACTGCGTGCCGAACGACCCTTCGTGGTCGGGGCTGAAGCACACGACCTCGCAGCGGCCGATGCTCGTGCGCGTGCGGCCGATGCCGAGCTCGGCGAGATCGTCGAGCCCGCGCGGGGCGTTGCGGGCCGCCGGCACACCGCCGACGGCCTCGATCAGCGCCGGACCGAAGGCGGGGGAGCGGTTCTCGAAGACGGCGACGTCGTATTGCGCCGGAACCTCGGACGGGTTGCTCGGCGTCTGGGGGGCCAGCGGATCCGCGTCGGCGCTGGGCATCATGACCCGGTTCTGACGTGCGGTGGCGAAGGTGATCCAGTCGCCCGTGAGCACGTCCTGCCGCATCGTCGCGGTCTCGGGGCGCCCGTCGAGCGTGCGCGCGTCGACGCCTCGCTCGGATCCGAGGCTCGTGCCGGGGTCGTCGTAGTAGAGCAGCTCGCGACCGTCGGCGAGGCGGGTGGCGCGCCGGACGACGCCGGCGCCGAGTTCGGACGTTCGCAGCTCGGGGGATTCTGACATGTTCACGTCAACACGGTACCGCGGCCGCTGTGATAACGTCAACATTCCGGAGTTGCGAGCGCTCGAGAGGAAGACCGGATGCCGACATCCGCACGCGTGTCCATGGCGATGGTCGCCCAGCGCGCCGGGGTCTCCGGTCAGACCGTCTCGCGGGTGGCGAACGGAAGCCCCAGGGTCGACCCCGAGACGAGGGCGCGCGTCGAACGGGCGATGGCCGAGCTCGGCTACCGCCCGAACCGCGCCGCCCGCGCCCTGCGCACCGGTCGCAGTCAGACCCTCGGCCTCGTCGCGCAGACCCTCGCCACCGTGGGCAACTCCCGCATGCTGCAGGCCGTCGCCGACGCCGCGGCGTCGCGCGGCTATGCGCTGACCGTGCTCACCCTCGGCGCGGATGCCGACATCGCCGACGCTTTCGATCGCCTCCGCGACCAGGGGGTCGACGGCGCCATCGTGCTGAACGAGGCCACCGCGCTGGCGCGCGACGCGGCCTCGGGCGGACTGCGCCTCGTGGTCGTCGACTCGCCGCCCGACGAGCGCTTCACCGTCATCGGCACCGACCACGCGTCGGGCGCTCGCGCGGCCACCGAGCACCTCCTGCGCGCCGGGCACCGTGCGGTGCACCACCTCGCCGGGCCGGTCGGGTCGTTCGCCTCCGCCGAGCGCGAGCGCGGCTGGCGCGACGCGCTCGCCGCGGCGGGCATCGATCCGCCCGAGCCCGTGCGCGGCGACTGGAGTGCGGCATCCGGATTCGAATCGGTGGCGCGGATGCCGGCATCCGGCGTCACCGCGATCTTCGCCGCGAACGATCAGATGGCGCTCGGTGCCTTGCGCGCTCTGGCGGAGTCCGGACGCCGTGTGCCGGACGACGTCGCGGTGATGGGGTTCGACGACATCGCCGACGCCGCGGACTTCCAGCCTCCGCTGACCACCGTCCGGCAGGACTTCGACGCGCTCGGCGAGCACGCCGTCGGCGCTCTCGTCGCATGGATCGAGGGCGAGCGGCCCGCCGACCTGCTGCTGCCGCCCGCGCTGATCGGCCGCGCCAGCGCCTGAGCCCCGCTCAGAACTCGAGCATCACCTTGATCGCGCGACGCTCGTCCATGGCTCGATACCCGTCTGCGGCGTCGTCGATCGACAGCGTCTGATCGAACACGACGCCCGGGTCGATCTCGTCGGTCATGATCCGGTCGATCAGATCGGGCAGGAAGCGGCGCACGGGTGCAGGACCGCCGTGCAGGTGGACGCCGGAGAGGAACAGCTCCTGCCCGTCGAGGCTCACGCCGTGCGAGACGCCGACGAATCCGACGTGCCCGCCGGCGCGGGTCGAGCGGATCGCCTGCTGCATCGCCTCCTGCGTGCCGACCGCCTCGATGGTGGAGTGCGCCCCGTAGCCGCCCGTCATCTCCTTGATCGCCGCGACGCCGGCATCCCCTCGCGCCTCGACGATGTCGGTGGCGCCGAAGCGACGGGCGAGCG
>NZ_MJIR01000012.1:0-502 GCF_001878835.1 Microbacterium sp. AR7-10
GTCGCGCTGATCATCGCGTGCTGGGCTTCGGTGGCGTCGGCGAAGACGGACGCCTCGAGCGCCTCGGTGAGCTCGGCGCCGGCGGCATGGTCGCGCCCGGCGGCGTCGGCGTGCGCTTCGATCGCCTCGGCCGCAGCCGTGGCGATCGCGATCTGCTCGTGCGCCTCGGCGAGCCGGTCGGCGACCGTGTCGTGATCGCCGCGGGCACGTGCGATGGCCGCGTCGGCGTCGGCGATGCGCTGCTCGGCCAGGGAGAGCTCGGTGCGGGATGAGGCGAGAGCGTCGGATGCCTGCGCTCGGCGCTGCTCGAGGTCGGCGAGGCCGCGATGCAGGTCGTCGAGCCTGGCACTCAGCTCCCGAGAGCGAGCGACGTCGGCTTCGGCCGCATCGCGGGCGGCGACGGCCACGGCGAGTCGTGCACGCGCGTCGTCGGCGCCGAGCCCGCCGGAGCGCTCCCGCGCGGCGGCGAGCTCGGCAGTGCGCTCGGCGAGGGCACGCGATG
>NZ_MJIR01000013.1:0-24646 GCF_001878835.1 Microbacterium sp. AR7-10
GGGTTCGTCGGCAGCGTCAGATGTGTATAAGAGACAGGCACGGCGCGCATGCGCGCCGTGCTGCGTCGCGTCGTGCAGGTCGAGGCGGAGCTCGACGAGCGCGTGCTGGCGGGCGGCAGGGTCACGCTCGACATCGACAGGCACACGGTCGCCGTCGACGGGGCGGAGATCAACATGCCGCTGAAGGAGTTCGAGCTGCTCGAGGTGCTCATGCGCAACGCGGGCCGGGTGCTCACGCGCGGTCAGCTCATCGACCGCGTCTGGGGCAGCGACTACTTCGGCGACACGAAGACCCTGGATGTGCACATCAAGCGCATCCGCTCGCGCATCGAGCAGAACCCGGGCGACCCGGTCATGCTCGTCACCGTGCGCGGCCTCGGCTATCGCTTCGAAGGCTGATCCGCCGAGGAACGCAGAAGAGGTCGGCTCCGAACGGAACCGACCTCTTCTCTGTCGCGGCTGTCGCCGCGGGAGTCAGGATGCGGCGTCGAGGGGCTCCGCGGCCGGCACGAGGTCTGCGTACTGGGGCAGCGAGCCGTCGAGCACGGGCACCTGTGCCGGGGTGGCCTCGCCGTCGCCGGAGACGATGAGCACCTCCACGGTCGCGCCGGGCTTGACGTCGAGGTTCTCGATGCGCAGCGGCATCTTGTCGGCGCCGAGGCTGACGAGGTCCTCGCCGGGCACGCGCAGGGTGAGCTGCTCGCCCGCCACGTCGATGTCGACCGTGCTGGTCTTCGAGCCCTCGTTGATGAACGCCCCGACGAGGTTGCCCACTTCGCCGTCCTCGGTGGTGACCACGAAGACGTTGCGCGCGACGACGTCGCCGCCGGTTTCGTCGAAGGGCACGCCATCGGATGCGGGGTAGGGGTTCGTGGTCGCCTGGTGCGTGATGAAGGTGCATCCGGTCGTGCCGAGCGCGAGCGCCGAGCCCAGGGCGATGACGGCGACGAGACGCGGAGCGATGGACGCAGCAGAGCGCGAGTTCACGGATCCTCCTGAGGTGCGACGGGTGTCCTGCATAAGTGTAGTGGGTCGGGCGTGCGCGGCGACGACCGGACCCGCTCTCGATCCGGCCGGCGCGAACCTTACTGCATAACGGCTGTGGTATGCTGGAGATTGCCGAAAGGACACGTTTTTATGCTTTTTGAGGTTGGCGAAACCGTCGTCTATCCGCACCACGGAGCCGCGACGATCATCGAGGTCAAGGACCGCGTGATCAAGGGGGAGACCAAGAAGTACCTGAAGCTCAACGTCACGCAGGGTGATCTCATCATCGAGGTTCCTGCCGAGAATGTCGACCTGGTCGGCGTTCGCGACGTGATCGGCAAGGAGGGTCTCGAGAACGTCTTCGAGGTGCTGCGCGCCCCGTTCACGGAAGAGCCCACCAACTGGTCGCGCCGCTACAAGGCGAACCTGGAGAAGCTCGCCTCCGGTGACGTGATCAAGGTGAGCGAGGTCGTGCGCGACCTGTGGCGCCGCGATCAGGACCGCGGTCTCTCCGCGGGCGAGAAGCGCATGCTCGCCAAGGCCCGTCAGATCCTCGTGTCGGAGCTCGCTCTGGCCGAGAAGATCGACGAGGACAAGGCCGGCGCCCTGCTCGACGAGGTGCTCGCCTCCTGACCGGTGCGTCGACGACTGGAGTTCGAAGAGGGCGGATGCTGAGGCATCCGCCCTCTTCGCGTCTGCGGTGCGCGATAGCGTGAGAAGGTGACTGCGCTCCCGACCTCCACCACAGCGATCATCGTCGTCGCCGCCGGCTCCGGCACCAGGCTCGGCGCCGGAGCGCCCAAGGCGCTCGTCGACATCGACGGCCGCACCGTGCTGCGGCACGCGCTGGACGGCGTCTTCGCCGCGGCCCCGATGCAGGTCGTCGTCGTGGCCCCGGCCGGTTTCGAGCAGGCAGCTGCCGACGCGCTGCTCGACGCGGATCGGGATCGTGGCCGGCGGGCATCCGTCGTCGTCGGCGGCGAGACACGCCAGGAGTCGGTGGCAGCGGGCCTCGCGGCCCTCCACCCCGAGATCGAGGTGGTACTCGTGCACGACGCCGCCCGTGCGCTCACCCCCGCCTCCCAGATCGACGCCGTCGCTGGGGCGGTGACTTCGGAGGTCGGGGTCATCCCGGCCCTCCCCGTGGTCGACACGCTCAAGCAGGTGTCGGGCGGCGAGGTCGTCGGCCCCGTCGACCGATCGCTGCTCGCAGCCGCACAGACCCCGCAGGGCTTCCCTCGTCAGCCGCTCCTGGCCGCCTACGAGCGCGCCGCCCGGGCGGGGGACGAGCACACCGACGACGCGGCGCTGTTCGCGGCGGCAGGCGGAACCGTACGCAGCATCCCGGGATCCGAGCGCGCGTTCAAGATCACCACCCCGGCGGATCTGGAGCGCGCGCGGATGCTCGTGGGAGGGCCGACGCCGGTCGCGCCCGTGCTGCCCCGCATCGGCGTCGGCACCGATGTGCACGCGTTCGGCGGCGACGGGAACCTGTGGCTGGCGGGGCTCGAATGGCCCGGCGAGCAGCCGCTGTCCGGTCACTCCGACGGGGATGCCGTGGCGCACGCCATGGTCGACGCGCTGCTCGGTGCGGCCGGACTCGGCGACATCGGCCAGCACTTCGGCACCGCCCGGCCGGAGTACGCCGGTGCGCACGCCGACTTCTTCCTCGCCCGCACCGCGGCGATGCTCGCCGAGGCCGGTTTCGCGATCGGCAACGTGTCGGTGCAGTTCCAGGGCAACAGGCCGCGGTTCAGCGCCCGCCGTCCCGAGGCCGAGCGGGTGCTCTCGTCAGCTCTGGGCGGTGCCACGGTCACCGTCTCGGCGACCACCACCGACGGGCTCGGGTTCCCGGGGCGCGGCGAGGGCATCTCCGTGACCGCGGTGGCGCTCGTGCACCGGATCTGACGGCGGGCCCACGCCCAGGTGCGCGACGCGTCGCCCCGGTAGTCTTGTGCAGTGACGATCCGCCTGTACGACACTCGCGCGCAGCAGCTGCGCGACTTCGCCCCGCTCGATGCCTCGAACGTGACGATGTACGTCTGCGGTCCCACCGTGCAGTCCGGCCCGCACATCGGGCACGTGCGCGCCGCTCTGAGCTTCGACCTGCTGCGTCGCTGGCTCGAGCACCGATACGGGCGGGTGACGTTCGTGCGCAACGTCACCGACATCGATGACAAGGTGCTCGCCAACGCGACCGAGACCGAGCCGTGGTGGGCGCTCGCGTACCGCATGGAGCAGGAGTTCTCGCAGGCGTATTCCGCCGTCGGCATCCTGCCGCCCACCTACGAGCCGCGCGCGACGGGGTTCATCCCGCAGATGCACGACCTGATCGCCGCCCTCATCGGGCGCGGTCACGCCTACGCCGCAGCGGACGACTCGGGCGACGTCTACTTCGACGTGCGCTCGTGGCCCGAATACGGCTCACTCACCCGTCAGTCGGTGGACGCGATGGAGGCGGCGGCGGACGCCGACCCGCGCGGCAAGCGGAACCCGCAGGACTTCGCGCTGTGGAAGGGCGCGAAGAGCGACGAGCAGCCGGATGCCGTATGGGATTCGCCGTGGGGCCCAGGCCGGCCCGGCTGGCACATCGAGTGCTCGGCGATGTCGAGGCGCTACCTGGGCGCGGAGTTCGACATCCATGGCGGGGGACTGGACCTGCGCTTCCCGCATCACGAGAACGAGCTCGCGCAGTCGACCGCCGCCGGCGACGCGTTCGCGCGGTACTGGGTGCACAACGGCCTCGTCACGGTGGGCGGTCAGAAGATGTCGAAGTCACTGGGCAACTTCACCCTCGCCGCCGACGTGCTCGCAGCTCATCACCCGCTCGTGGTGCGCTACGCGCTCGCCGCCGCGCACTATCGTTCGAGCCTGGATCTGACCGAGTCGTCGTTCGCGGAAGCCGAGGCCGCCCTCGGGCGCATCCGGTCGTTCCTCGAGCGCGCCGCGCGACGGCCCGCCGGGCTCGCGACGGCGGAACCGCCGTCGACGGGAGCGGAGCCGAGCTCCGCCCTGCCGGCCGCCTTCGCGGCCGCGATGGACGACGACCTCGGCGTCCCGCAGGCGCTCGCCGTGCTGCACGAGACCGTGCGGGCGGGCAACAGCATGCTCGATGCCGGCCGCGGCGCCGACGCGCAGCTCGCGGCGCTGCAGGTGCGCGAGATGGCGGGCATCCTCGGCGTCGACCCGCTCGCACGAGAGTGGGACACCGACACCACGGACCGGGCCGAGGCATCCGCCCTGGACACGCTCGTGAAGACGATGATCACCCAGCGCGCGCAGGCGCGCGCGGAGAAGGACTGGGCCTCGGCCGATCGCATCCGTGATGCGATCGCCGCGGCAGGAATCACTCTGGAGGACACTCCGGACGGAACGCATTGGAGTATCGATGGCTAAGCCTGGCCGCCCCGGAGCGGGCAACAGCAAGAAGAAGGGTGCCACCAAGGGCACCGGCGGTCTCGGCCGCAAGGCGCTCGAGGGTCGTGGTCCCACGCCCAAGGCCGAGGACCGCAGCTGGCACGTCGCCGGCAAGCGCAAGGCCGCCCAGGAGCGCTTCGCCGCCGCCGGCGGCAAGGGCAAGGCGGGCGGGCAGAAGCCGCAGAGCCGTGACATGAACCGTCAGTCGCGCAGCAAGGCGACCGATGACACCGAGACCGTCACCGGTCGCAACTCGGTGCTCGAGGCCCTGCGGACGAAGATCCCCGCGACGACGTTCTACATCGCCCAGCGCGTCGAGATGGACGATCGCGTCAAGGAGATGCTCTCGATCGCGCGGAACCGCGAGATCCCCGTGCTCGAGGTCACCCGCCAGGAGCTCGACCGCATGGCCGGGTTCGACGGAGTGCACCAGGGCGTCGCACTGAAGGTGCCGCCGTACGAGTACGCGCACCCGCAGGATCTGCTCGAGCAGGTCATCGATCGCGGTGAGATGCCGCTGTTCGTGGCCCTCGACGGCATCACCGATCCGCGCAATCTCGGCGCGATCATCCGCTCCACCGCAGCGTTCGGCGGTCACGGCATCATCCTGCCGCAGCGCCGCTCGGCGAGCGTGAACAGCGCGGCGTGGAAGACCAGCGCCGGGGCGGCTGCACGCCTGCCCGTCGCTCTGGCCGCGAACCTCACCACGCTGCTGAAGGAGTTCAAGAAGCAGGGCGTGTTCGTGCTCGGTCTCGACGGCGGGGGAGATGTCGCGCTTCCCGCGCTGGAGCTCGCCGATCGTCCCGTCGTGATCGTGGTCGGCTCGGAGGGCAAGGGACTCTCGCGCCTGGTCACCGAGACCTGCGATCAGATCGTGTCGATCCCGATCTCGTCGGCGACCGAGTCGCTGAACGCCGGCATCGCGGCGTCCGTCGCGCTGTACCAGGTGTCGACCGTCCGAGCCGCCGCGGAATAGGACGCGCACCCGCGCGACTTGTACTCGGTGAACCCGTTCGAGCATCGGAAGGAACACGGATGTCCCGCATCGTCGTCATCGGAGGAACCGGCTACGCCGGATCGCACATCGCCCGCGAGGCGGTGAGCCGAGGGCACGAGGTGACGGTGGTCTCCCGTCAGGCGCCGGACGCCCCGCTCGACGGCGCGCAGTACGTGCAGGGCTCGGTGCTCGACCTCGACGCCCTCGGGGATGTCTTCGACGGTGCTGACGCCGTCGTCTCTGCGCTCTCACCGCGCGGCGATATGGAGAACGAGGTCATCGGGGCGCTGCGGGGCCTGATCAAGAGGCTCGCCGGCACCCCGAGCCGCCTCGGCGTCGTCGGCGGAGCAGGCGGCAGCCTGGTCGCCCCGGGCGGACCGCGCCTGTTCGACCAGGGCTTCCCCGAGGAGTACAAGCACGAGGCGCAGGTGGGCATCGACTCGCTCGAGCTGCTGCAGCAGACCGATGACCTGGAGTGGTTCTTCATCCATCCCGCCGAGGTGTTCGGTCCCTGGGTAGAAGGCGAGCGCACCGGCCGCTACCGGGACGGCGGCGACGTGCTGGTTCGGGATGCCGACGGGAACTCCACCATCTCGGGCGCGGACTTCGCGATCGCCGTCGTCGACGAGATCGAGCAGCCCAAGCATCGCAACGACCGCTTCGCGGTCGGCTACTAGCGCTAGACGAGGTCGCGCCAGTCGATCGCGGCGGTGTCGTCTGACACCTCGACCGAACCGGTTTCGACCGGAACGCTCAACGATTCGGTGGGCGGTCCCATGATGGTCGCTTCGTCGCGACGGTGCCGCAGCACGTCGTTGATGTAGCTCGTGAGCACCTCGGCGAGCGGCACCGACCGCGACTGCGCCTGCGACAGGTACCAGCGGTGCTCGAGCACCTGGTGATACACCTCGGCGGGCTCGAGCTTGGCGCGCAGGTCGTAGGGGATGGCGCGCACGACCGGCTCGAACACGCGGGTCAGCCATTCGTGCGCGTACATCTCCTCTTCGGTCCATGCCTTGGTCGAGCGCACCCGGAACTCGTCGAGGTCGTTGAGCAGCCGACGGGCCTGGTTCTCCTCCACGTCGAGACCGGTGAGGCGGATCAGCCGTCGCTGATGGTGCCCGGCGTCGACGACCTTCGGCTGGATGCGCACGGTCGTGCCGTCGGCGGTGGTCTCCATCGACATCTCGTCGATGTCGAAGCCGAGTGCATTGAGCTTCTCGACGCGCTCGGTGATGCGCCAGGTCTCCCCGGTCGAGAACGTCTCCTCGTCGGTGAGCGCCGCCCACAGCGACCGATACGACGAGACAATGCCGTCGGCGATCTCGAGAGCATCCACACCGCGCTCCAGACGGCCGCCGGCGGCGAGGTCCATGATCTCTCCGGCGATGTTCGTGCGCGCGAGGTCGAGGTCGTATGCGCGCTGACCGTCGGTCAGTCCCTCCTCGTGCAGTTCACCTGTCTCGGCATCCACCAGATATGCGGCGAACGCGCCGGCGTCGCGCCGGAACAGGGTGTTCGACAGGGAGACGTCTCCCCAGTAGAACCCCACGTTGTGCAGCCGCACGAGCAGCAGGGCGAGCGCGTCGACCAGGCGGGTGGCCGTGTCCGGACGCAGCACCTGGGTGAACAGCGCGCGATAGGGCATCGAGAAGCGCAGATGCGAGGTGACGAGCGCGGCGGGCAGCGCCCTGCCGTCATCATCCGTGCGTCCGGCGATCACCGCGACCCGGCTGACACAGGGCACATCGAGGCGGCCGAGGTTGCCGAGCATGTCGTACTCGCGCTGCGCCATCTCCGCCGTGGTCTCCTTGACCGCGACGACGCGTCCCGACAGATCCGCGAAGCGCACGAGGTGGCGTGAGAGCCCCTTCGGCAGCGACACGATGTGCTCGGACGGCCACTTGCCGAGCGGGGTCGACCACGGCAGGCTCAGCAGCCCCGGATCGATCGAGCTGGCGGTGATGCGCAGCGACTCCTGCATGTTTCCTCCGGAAAACACCGCGGCGCGGGAGACCGACAGGTCTGCCCGCGCCGCGTGTGCTGATTCGTCAGGCCGAGACGACCGGCTTGTCGTTGAGGCGCTCGCCCGACTCGATGTCGAACGCGTGCACGTGGCCGGCGTTGGCCGCCAGCGTGACCGTCTCGCCGGCGTTGGGGTGGCTGCGGCCGTCCACGCGGGCGACGATGTCGGTGCGCTTGCCGTTGATCTCGGTGTGGCCGTACAGGTAGCCGTCGGCGCCGAGCTCCTCGACGAGGTCGACGACGACCGAGAGGCCCTTCCCGTCGGCGGGACCGACGGTGATGTCCTCCGGGCGCACACCCACGGTGACCTGGCTGCCGGTGGCGCGCCCGACGGTGTCGCGGTCGAGCGGCACGATCTCGGTGCCGAAGCGCACGCCGCCCTCGGCGAGGTCAGCCGAGAACAGGTTCATCGCCGGCGAGCCGATGAAGCCGGCCACGAAGACGTTGTTCGGACGCTCGTACAGGTCGCGCGGGGTGCCGACCTGCTGCAGGATGCCGTCCTTGAGCACCGCGATGCGGTCGCCCATCGTCAGGGCCTCGGTCTGGTCGTGCGTGACGTAGACCGTGGTGACGCCGAGCCGGCGCTGCAGCGAGGCGATCTGGGTGCGCGTCTGCACGCGCAGCTTGGCGTCGAGGTTCGACAGCGGCTCGTCCATGAGGAACACCTGCGGTTGGCGCACGATCGCGCGGCCCATGGCGACGCGCTGACGCTGACCACCCGAGAGGGCCTTCGGCTTGCGGTTCAGGTACTCCTCGAGGTCGAGGAGCTTGGCGGCCTCGAGCACGCGGCTCGCGCGCTCCTCCTTGCCGATGCCGGCGATCTTCAGCGCGAAGCCCATGTTCTCGGCCACGGTCATGTGCGGGTACAGCGCGTAGTTCTGGAAGACCATCGCGATGTCGCGGTCCTTCGGCGGCACGTCGGTGACGTCGCGGTCGCCGATCAGGATGCGGCCGCCGTTGACCTCTTCGAGGCCGGCGAGCATGCGCAGCGATGTCGACTTTCCGCAGCCGGACGGGCCGACGAGGACGAGGAACTCGCCGTCGGCGATCTCGATGTTCAGCTTGTCGACCGCGGGGCGAGTGCCGCCGGGGTACAGGCGGGTGGCGTCGTCGAACGTAACGGTGGCCATGGTTTCTCCTTCACCGGCAGGTACGTGCCGGACGATCCGTTGTGATGGAAGCGGCGGACGCTGCCCGCCGTGACCCGCCATCGGGTCGGGATCAGTATGGCACGACCGAGCGCGTCTGGGTATTTCTCAGGCTGCCTGGTTAGCATCGAACCCGGCGCCGCAGTCTCCGCGGCCGCGGGATCACCCTTCCCACCCGATCTTCAAGAGGAACGATGTCGAGCGACGAAACGCCGAACGTCCCCGTCGCTCGCCATTCGCGCGAAGCGGTGCGGGAGAAGGCACAGTTGGTGCACGCCCAGCAGTCTCGGGCACGACTGATGCGGCGGCTCATCATCGGTCTCGTCGCGATCCTCGCGGTCGGCTCGATCGGCGCCGCCGTGGCCTACGCCGTCAGCTCGTCGATCTCGAAGCCGCAGCTCAGCCCCAGCGGGATGTCCGACGACGGCGTCACGGTGACCGAGGTCTCTGCGGCGCCGTCCGCACCGGGAGCGACACCGGCGCCGACGGAGAGCGCGGCGGAGACGGGTGAGAGCGCGACCCCGGCACCGGATCCGTCCGCCACCGCGGGAGCCAAGCCCACCGAGATCCACATCTACGTCGACTATCTCTCGGCGGGAGCTGCGGAGTTCGAGCGTGCGAACGCGCGTCAGCTCGCCGGCTGGATCTCGGAGGGGGCCGTCACCGTGACCTACCACCCGGTCGCCCTGCTCACCGCCAGCTCCAACGGGACGAAGTACTCGCTGCGTGCGGCCGCCGCGGCCGCGTGCGTCGCCAGCTACGCGCCGAACAGCTTCTACGACTACAACCACGAGCTGCTCACCGGTCAGCCGGAGCCTGACAGCGACGGTCGCAGCGACGCCGATCTGGCTGACCTGGCTGTCGCGGTCGGTGTGTCGGATGCCAAGAAGGTGCGCTCGTGCATCGAGAAGCAGGATTTCGTGTCGTGGGCGAAGGCCGCCACCGATCGGGCTCTCGAGGGCCCGCTGCCGGGCACCGACGACATGAAGCTGAACAACGAGGCGCTGATCCTCGTCGGCGGCAAGTCCTATGTCGGGGCTCTGAACGACCCCGCCGAGTTCTCGCAGTTCGTGCTCACCATCGCGAGCGACGAGTACTTCGGCGCCACGAAGCCGACCCCGACCCCCACCCCGACCACGACGCCCGCCTCCTGATCTGCTCGACAGCGCGGGCGACCCGCCTGCCGTCGCTATGCTGGATGGCGGCTCGCCGACTTGGCGCAATTGGTAGCGCACCGTACTTGTAATACGGGGGTTACGGGTTCGAGTCCCGTAGTCGGCTCCACACACGAGGCACGTGCACCCGCGAGGGGCGCGTGCCTCGTCCGCATCAGAAGAGGGTCTGCGCGCCCCTGTCGTCGCCGCGCGGCACGGCGGCTACGCGCTCGTCGAGACCGGCGGCCGCGAGCAGCGCCTCGTCGATGAGCTCGCGGGTGGGGTCGCCATGCAGCCAGTCGTCGGCGAACGCCGTGGGGATCAGCACCGGCATCCGGTCGTGGATGTCCGCCAGGTGCGGGGGAGCGGGACGCATCACGATCGAGTAGCAGGTCACCCCGTCGCCGTCAGGGGTGCGGCCGCGCTGGGTAACCGCGGCCATCGAGAACAGCACTCCCCGGCCCAGACCGAACTCGTGCCAGATCCGCTCGGGCTTCTGCATCTCGTACCAGCCTGTCGCCGGGACGAGGCCGCGCGTACGCAGCGCACCTGGTCGGTCCTGCAGGCGCTCGGAGCGGGTGTTGATCGACGGGAACCTCGCCGGCTGTCCATCGACGAGGAATCCCCACCAGGCGGCTTCGAGGGCGGCCGCGCCGTCGGTCGCGGTGACCACGGGATTCAGGTTCCGCAGGTTCCTCCCCGTCGGTCGCAGAGTCTCGCCCGCGTTGTGCTGCGCCCACGAGCGCAGTCCGTCGAGCACGGCCTCGTCGGCGTCGGCCAGCACCTCGGCATCGGTGAAACGGGGATCCAGTCCGTAGCTCGCGCACATGCCCACAGAGTATCGGCGAGCGGCGACGCGGTGCAGACCCCCGCGCGAGCGACGAGCTGAGCCCGGCCCGGTAGTCTGAAGCGAGTGACGCCCCCTCGCCCGCTGCCCGCCTGGATCGCCCTCGGCGGCGCTGTCGCGATCGGCTCGATGACCGCCATCCAGGCCCGGATCAACGGCGTCCTCGGCGTGCGCATCGACGACGGCATCGTCGCCGGTCTCATCTCCTTCGCGGTGGGGCTCGGTCTCCTCGTCGTGGTGGTGCTCGCGCTGCCATCCGGGCGAGCGGGCCTCGGGCGGCTGCTGACGGGCATCCGCTCCCGCACCATCCCGTTCTGGATGCTTCTCGGCGGCACGTGCGGTGCTCTGACCGTCACCACGCAGGGACTCGTCGCCGGTGTGCTGGGAGTGTCGCTGTTCACCGTCGGCGTGGTGGCGGGCCAGACGCTGCACGGCCTGCTGCTGGACCGCATCGGCGTCGGCCCCTCGGGGATCGTCGCCGTCACGCCGGGGCGCGTGATCGGCGGTGCGCTCGCGCTCGCCGCCGTCGGCATATCGCTGGGCGGAGACGTGCTCGCGACCGCGCCGCTGTGGTTGCTGCTGCTCCCGTTCGCGGCCGGTGCGGGCATCGCGTGGCAGGCTGCGGCGAACGGTCGCCTCGCCCGCCGGGTCGCGTCGCCCCTCACAGCCACGCTGATGAGCTTCGTCGCCGGCACCGTGGTGCTGCTGGCGGGTGCCGCGGTCAGCGTCTCGACCAGGGGGATGCCTGGCGCGCTCCCGGCCGAGCCGTGGCTGTACCTGGGCGGCCTGCTCGGCTTCGCCTACATCCTGCTCGGCGCCTGGCTGGTGCCGTACACCGGCGTGCTGCTGCTCGGGCTCGGCAGCGTGCTCGGACAGCTGGTGACGTCGGTGGTGATCGATGTCGTCTGGCCGGTCGACCGCGGCCCGGCGACGTGGCAGCTCGCCGCGATGATCGTGGTCGCGGCGGCATCGGTGGTCGCCGCCGTGCCACGGCGGCGCTGAGTCAGCGCGATTCGCGCTTCGACGCCCTGTCCTTCTTCTTCTTCTTCGGAGCGCTGGCCTTCTTCAGGGCATCGCCCTTCGCCGGGGCGTCGTCCTTCGTCGATGCCGCCGGCATGGCCCCGAGCAGGGCGTCGGCGTCCACCGGCTTACGACGACCGGGCTGCTTGCCGTCGGGCTTGCCGCCGACGTAGAGCCAGCCCAGCAGCTCTTCGTTCTTCTTCAGGCCGTGCGCCTCGGCGACGGCCTTCGTGCGGGTCAGACCGCCGGTGCGCCAGATGACGCCCCACCCCGCCTCGTCCAGCAGAAGGCTGAGGGTGTGCGCGACGCCCGAGGCCACCGCCTCCTGCTCCCAGCGCGGCACCTTGTCGCTTTTGCGGTACGAGGCGACGACGGCGAGCAGCAGCGGGGCGCGCATCGGCTTCGTGGAGGGCTTGTCGTCTCCGTCGGCCTTCGCCAGTGCGGCGCCCAGCGTCAGGCGGTCATCGCCGCGCAGCTCGATCAGCCGCCAGGGGCGCAGCGACGAGTGGTCCGCCACGCGCCCTGCCGCTTCGACCAGCGGCAGCAGCTGCTCGCGGGTCGGGGCATCATCGGTCACGCGCGACCACGACGCTCGGCGCCGGACGGCGTCGAGCGCGCTCACGAGGGGTCGGGGGTGAACGACAGCGCCACGGAGTTCATGCAGTAGCGGTCGCCGGTGGGGGTTCCGAACCCGTCGGGGAAGACGTGGCCGAGGTGCGACCCGCACGCCGCGCAGCGCACCTCGGTGCGCACCATGCCGAGCGAGGTGTCCTCGATGAGCTCCACGGCCTCGGGGCGCACCGACTCGTAGAAGCTCGGCCACCCGCAGCCCGAGTCGAACTTCGTGCCGCTGCGGAACAGCTCCGCATCGCACGCGCCGCAGGTGTAGAGCCCGGCGCGCTCCTCATCGAGCAGCTCTCCCGTCCAGGGGCGTTCCGTCGCCGCTGTGCGCAGCACCGCGTACTGATCGTCGCCGAGCTCGGCGCGCCACTCTGCATCCGTCTTGTTCACGCTGTAACCCATGCATCCATTCTCTCGCTTCTGCGACCCGCGCGGGCCGTGGGGTGCTCGACCGGCGCGGGCTGAACGCTGGGACAATGGCGGAATGACGGATGCTGTCGCCGAGCGCTACGACCGGTTCGCCCGCGCGGAGGCGCCAGGACGCAGCGACGTGTACGTCGAGTGGGCAACGGGGGTCGCGACGGATGCCGCCGTGCAGGGCGTGCTCGAGCGGCTGACGCCGCAGCAGCGGCAGCCTCCGCTGGTGTTCGCCGTGTCGCGACTGCTCGGTGCGCCCGTGGGCGGCTACCGGCCATGGCGCGACTTCGTGCTCGCGCACGCCGACGAACTGGTGACGGAATGCGCGCGTCGCGGCGTGCAGATCAACGAGCCGCTCCGGCTGGCCGCGCTGCTGCCGGCGCTGAGCCTGATCGAAGGGCCGATCGCGCTGCTCGAGCTGGGCGCCGCGGCGGGCCTGTGCCTGTATCCCGACCGGTACTCGTTCCGGATCGACGGCGCGGACGGCCGCGCCCGACGTCTCCTCGACCCGTCGGACGGGCCGTCGGCCGTGCGCCTGCGCAGCGCCGTGTCGGGCGGGCTGCCCGAGCTGCGTGTGCCGGAGGTGACCTGGCGTGCGGGCATCGACCTCGACCCGATCGACGTGCGCTCGCCCGCCGATCGCACCTGGCTCGAGTCGCTCATCTGGCCGGGGGAGCACGAGCGCAGCGAGCGGATCGCCGCGGCCATGGCGATCGTCGCGGCCGACCCGCCGATGCTGCGCGCCGGCGACGCGGTCGAGCAGCTCGAGGCGGTGGTCGCCCAAGCTCCTGCGGGAGCGAAGCTGGTCATCACCACACCCGGCGTGCTCGTCTACCTGCCCCGACCGCGCCGTCTGGAGCTGATCGAGCGCATCCGCGCGCTGGACGCGCACTGGGTCACGATCGATCCCCCCGCGCTGCACGACGCCTGGCGGCCGGCGATCGATCCCGCCGCGTTCCGTGGCTTCGCGGTCGCTCTCGACGCACGCGTGGTCGCTGACGCCGACCCGCTCGGGCGCTGGTGGGAGTGGCATCCGCGGATCGGACCGGATGCCGCGTAGCCTGAGCGCATGCTCGGTGGACTATCCGATCGCGATCGGGCGATTCTGACGCTGGAAGCGGCCTGGCCGCGCCACGGCGGCATGAAGGAGGAGACCATCCGCGCGCAGCTGGGCATGAGTCCGGCGCGCTACTACCAGCTCCTCGGTCGGCTGATCGAGACGGAGGCGGCGCTGGAGTTCGACCCGCTGCTCGTGCGCCGACTGCGCCGGCTGCGTGACTCGCGGGCGGTGCAGCGCACCGCGCGCATGCGAGGTTTCGTCGGCTGACGACGCCGTCCTGCAGGCCCCTGCGGCGCGCTCCGCTCCGTGTGGACTCTCGGCGACCGCCCGCTAGCATCGAGGGGTGCAGAAGCTCTCCCGCGATCGATTCGACGACGTTCCGCGCGCCACCGGACGCGTCGGCGCGCACCGCGCCGAGCAGCCGGGGATGAACGGTCTCGTCGTGCTGCTGTGGTCGGCCGCCGTCGCGCTCGTGCTCATCGTCTGCGGGATCTTCGTGTCGCTGGTGATGATGGATCGCATCTCGCTGTTCGGCGGAGACGAGGCGGCCCCGGTGGCGACCCAGCCCGGTGTCGTCGCCCAGGTCGACACGTCGTATCGCGTGCTGATCCTCAACGCCACGTCGGAGAAGGGGCGGGTCGCGGAGGTGCGCGAGAAGCTGCTCGCCGAGGGATGGTCGACCGACGACGTGTTCGGTAGCGACGGCGCGTCGCAGGAGTTCTCGAAGACCACCGTGTTCTACGTCGAGGATGCCGACGAGGGGGCCGCCCTCGGACTCGCCGACGTGCTGGGCGGAGTCGATGTGCAGCAGAGCGATTTCTACGCCGCGATGAACGACTCCGAGCGACCGCAGCTCACGGTCGTGATCGGCGTGGATGAGGCGACGTCCGACCCCGCCGCGGAGACGCCCGCGCCCTGACGCGCGGTCCGTCCGTCCGGACGCGCAGCTTGCACTCTCATGGGTCGAGTGCCAGACTGGTGTTAGCACTCGAACAGTTGGAGTGCTAATACCCCATCGCCTACGTCCGGGAGGGACGAAAGACTCATGGCAAAGATCATCGCTTTCGATGAGGAGGCCCGTCGTGGCCTCGAGCGCGGCCTGAACACCCTGGCCGACGCCGTCAAGGTGACCCTCGGCCCGCGTGGTCGCAACGTCGTGCTCGAGAAGAAGTGGGGCGCTCCCACGATCACGAACGACGGCGTGTCGATCGCCAAGGAGATCGAGCTCGACGACCCGTACGAGAAGATCGGTGCGGAGCTCGTCAAGGAGGTCGCCAAGAAGACCGACGACGTCGCCGGTGACGGAACCACCACCGCGACCGTCCTCGCTCAGGCCCTGGTCCGCGAGGGTCTGCGCAACGTCGCAGCCGGCGCCGACCCCATCTCACTCAAGCGCGGCATCGAGAAGGCCGTCGCCGCCATCACCGAGGACCTGCTGAAGAGCGCCAAGGAGATCGAGTCCAAGGAGCAGATCGCCGCCACCGCGTCGATCTCGGCCGCTGACCCCGCCATCGGCGAGCTCATCGCCGAGGCCATCGACAAGGTCGGCAAGGAGGGCGTCGTCACCGTCGAGGAGTCGCAGACCTTCGGCACCGAGCTCGAGCTCACCGAGGGCATGCGCTTCGACAAGGGCTACCTGAACCCCTACTTCGTGACGGACCCGGAGCGCCAGGAGGCTGTCTTCGAGGACCCGTACATCCTCATCGCCAACCAGAAGATCGGCAACATCAAGGACCTGCTGCCGGTCGTCGACAAGGTGATCCAGGACGGCAAGGAGCTCGTCATCATCGCCGAGGACGTCGAGGGCGAGGCTCTCGCGACGCTCGTGCTCAACAAGATCCGCGGCATCTTCAAGTCGGTGGCCGTCAAGGCGCCCGGCTTCGGTGACCGTCGCAAGGCCCAGCTGCAGGACATCGCGATCCTGACCGGCGGCCAGGTCATCACCGAAGAGGTCGGCCTCAAGCTCGAGAACACCACGCTCGACCTGCTCGGCCGTGCACGCAAGGTCATCGTCACCAAGGACGAGACCACGATCGTCGAGGGTGCGGGCGAGCAGTCCGCCATCGAGGGCCGCGTCACCCAGATCCGTCGCGAGATCGAGAACACCGACAGCGACTACGACCGTGAGAAGCTGCAGGAGCGCCTCGCGAAGCTGGCCGGTGGCGTCGCCGTCATCAAGGCGGGCGCCGCGACCGAGGTCGAGCTCAAGGAGCGCAAGCACCGCATCGAGGACGCCGTCCGTAACGCGAAGGCCGCCGTCGAGGAGGGCATCGTCGCCGGTGGTGGCGTCGCGCTGCTGCAGTCGGCCAAGGTGCTCGACACCCTCGACCTCGAGGGCGACGAGGCGACCGGTGCGAACATCGTCCGCGTCGCGACCGGCGCTCCGCTGAAGCAGATCGCGATCAACGCCGGCCTCGAGCCGGGCGTCGTGTCGCACAAGGTCTCCGAGCTCCCCGCCGGCCACGGTCTGAACGCGGCCACCGGAGAGTACGGCGACATGTTCGCACAGGGCATCATCGACCCGGCCAAGGTCACCCGCTCGGCGCTGCAGAACGCGGCGTCGATCGCCGGCCTGTTCCTGACCACCGAGGTCGTCGTCGCCGACAAGCCCGAGAAGGCTCCGGCCATGCCGGCTGACCCGTCGGGCGGCATGGACTTCTGATCCCGAGGATCTGAAGCACTGTTTCGAATGCCCCCTGCCTCCGGCAGGGGGCATTCTGCGTGCGTGGACTAGGCCTGCATCAGCGGAACAGGCTCGCCGAGTACTGGTCGGCGTCGGCATACTGCGCCGCAGCCGAGCCGAGCGCTCCGCTGATCGATCCCAGCACCTGCTCGACGTGCATCTGCGCTCCGCGCCACTGCTCGCTGCACTGCTGGAACGCGGCGGCCGCGGTGCCGGTCCACGACGACTGCAGCTGGTTCAGCTGCGCCATGAGCGCGGCTGACTCGCTCTGCAGCCGTTCCATGGTCGCGTATGCGGCGCCGTTGGCGGCCTGGACGGCGTCGGTGTCGACGGTGAAGACGGACATGGGGTCTCCTCTCGATGGGGTTTCGAGACTAGGAGGATGCCCGATGCGCCACGGCGCCGCTGCTCGGCATCCGTGCACAAGTCACCGTGGGGCGCGGATGTGCAGGGCGGTTCATGCTCAGCGGTCCAGGCGCTCGATCGGCTGCGTCTCCTCCAGCAGATGCGCGGGAGTGGACCGGCTCGGGGCGAGCGGCAGCGCGACGATGAACGTCGCTCCGCCGCCCGGAGTCTCCTCGACCGAGACCGAGCCGTGCAGCGATTCGATGATCGACGCGACGATCGCGAGCCCCAGGCCCGACCCGCCGGTCTCCCTCGCACGTGAGGTGTCGGCCCGCCAGAACCGCTCGAAGATCTGCTCGCGGATCTGCGGCGGGATGCCCTCGCCGTGGTCGACGATCGAGATGGTGCCCACGCCCCGGCGTCGATCGGCCCCCACGACGAGCTCGATCGGGCTGTCGCTGGGCGAGAACCGGCGCGCGTTGCCGAGCAGGTTCGTGATCACCTGCCGCACCTTGTTGTCCTCCCCGAGGACGATGGGGGGCGTGCGCACCGGGGCATCGGTCGCCTCGGTGAAGTCGATCTCGGGAACGGGCGCCGCCGTCTTCGGACGTCGCCGCAGGCGGGCCAGCGGGTTCGCCGGACGCGGCGTCCCGACGCTCGTCGGCGGCGCGGTCGGCGCGCTGATCGGCGCCTTCGCATGCAGCCGAGGCGCCGGGAGTTCGTCGGCCGTGGTGTCGATGACGGTGATCGTGCGTCCGGGGGCGGTCACCCGCAGGTCCAGGGCCGCATCCCGGGCGATGGGCCGCAGGTCGAGCGGCTCGATCTGCAGTTCCCTGGAGCGCTCCTCGTCGAGGCGCGCGAGGGCCAGGAGATCCTCGACGAGCACGCCCATGCGGATCGCCTCCTTCTCGATGCGCTCCATCGCCCGCGCGGTGTCCTCCTCGCCGGTGATCGCCCCCATCCGGTACAGCTCGGCATAGCCGCGCACGCTCACCAGCGGGGTGCGCAGCTCGTGACTGGCGTCGCCGATGAATCGCCGCATGTTCTGCACGGTGCGGTCGCGCTGCGCGAGGGAGCGGTCGACGCGATCGAGCATGGTGTTGATGGCCGAGTTGAGCCGGCCCACCTCGGTGGTCGGCTCGAGGTCGGTGAGGCGCTGGCTGAAATCGCCGGCGGCGATCGCCATGGCCGTCGACTCGACGTGTCCCAGCCGGCGGAAGGTCAGGGTCACGAGTCCGCGGGTGAGCAGCGCGGCGAGCAGGATGGTGACCAGGGCGACCGTGGTGTACACCGCGACGTAGGTGGCCACGATGCGGTCGGCCTCGTCGAGCGGCAGGGCGACGATCTGCACGTAGGTGAGGCCCTGAGGCTCCTGCGCCGACTGCGCAGAGGCGACCGCGCTGTACGTCTCGCCGTCGTCGCCGTTCAGGGTGATCACCTGGTCGCCCTGCGCGACGGTGTCCTGCAGGGTGAAGACCTCGGGGAACTCGGGGCGAGGGCCGGATGCCTGACCGCCGGCCTCGGCCACGAACTCGCCGTTCGCCGTGTAGAACGCGACCATGAACTCGGTGGGGCGCGGTGCGACCTCGGTCGGTTCGAACAGCAGCCCGCCGCCGTCGGCCGACACGTCGAAGAAGCGCTCCGCCTGACCCGTGGTGGCGAGCGCCGGCAGCTGCGAGTCGATGTTGTTGACCATCGCGCCGCGCAGGATGGGCACCGTGCCGATGCCGGCGATCATCAGACCGAGGGCGAGCACGGCCACGGTGACGCCGGTGACCTTCGCGCGCAGGCTGATCCGCCGCCACCACCTGGTGACGGAGTCGGGCTCGCCTGCCATGACGGTCTCGGACCGGGGTCCGCTACGCGGACTTGCCGACCTTGAGCATGTAGCCGAAGCCGCGCTTGGTCTGGATCACCGATTCCTCGGTGTGCGGGTCGATCTTGCGGCGCAGGTACGAGATGTAGCTCTCCACGATGCCCGCGTCGCCATTGAAGTCGTACTCCCACACGTGGTCGAGGATCTGCGCCTTCGACAGCACGCGGTTCGGGTTGAGCATGAGGTACTTCAGCAGCTTGAACTCGGTGGGGCTGAGCTCGATCGGCACCTTGCCGACGAAGACGTCGTGGGTGTCCTGGTCCATCGACAGCTCACCGGCGCGGATCAACGACTCCTCGTCGGTCTGCATCGTGCGACGCAGGATCGCCTGCGCACGGGCGACGATCTCGTCGAGCGCGAAGGGCTTGGTGACGTAGTCGTCGCCGCCCGAGTTCAGGCCCTCGATCTTGTCCTGCGTGTCATCCTTGGCGGTGAGGAAGAGGATGGGCGCGGTGAAGCCCGCGCCGCGCAGGCGCTTGGTGACGCTGAAGCCGTTCATGTCGGGCAGCATCACGTCGAGGATGATGAGGTCGGGCTCCTCCTCGAGGACGGCCGAGATGGTGGCCGCCCCGTTGGCCACCGTCCGCACCGTGAACCCGGCGAAGCTGAGACCTCGGGAGAGCAGGTCGCGGATGTTCGGCTCGTCGTCGACGACCAGGATTCGCGCATCAGTCATGCCCCCATTATGGTGACTTCGCCCCTGCATGCGCTGATTGTGTTCGGCGCGGGGGTCAGGAGGCCAGGGCCGCGTCCACCGCGACGGCGCCACGTCGTCGACCGGCGCGGTCGGGCCGACCGTGATGCTCGCGGTGTTCGGTCGTCAGGACGGACCGTTCGCCGAGCAGACGGTCCGCCGCATCTGTCGTGGCTCCGATCGGTACGCCGACCGCTTCGACCTCGCTTTCGTCGACGGCGCCGCGCACTTCATCGTCGACGATGCGCCGGACGCCGTCGCCGACCTCTGCCTCGACTGGTTCGCCCGCAACGCCGGCGCCGCCGCCCAGCGGGGGTAGCCTCGCCTGATGGACGACGTCGACGATGAACAGCGCGGCGACAGCGCCTGCTGGCTGTCGAAGGTGTGCCCCGAATGCGGGGCCCTGCTCGACGACCTTGCCGCGCCGTGCTGGCGCTGCGGCGTGAAGCCCGGCGCGGAGAGCCGCTGAGGTCGGTGCGGTGGCTCAGGCCGCCAGGTCCACGGCATCCATGATCGTGTAGCTGTACCCCTGCTCGGCGAGGAAGCGCTGCCGATTCTGCGCGTAGTCCTGGTCGACCGTGTCGCGAGCGATGAGGGTGTAGAAGCTGGCGGTGTGGTTCGACTGCTTGGGTCGCAGCAGCCGGCCCAGACGCTGCGCCTCCTCCTGCCGCGAGCCGAACGAGCCCGACACCTGGATCGCGACGGATGCCTCGGGAAGGTCGATCGAGAAGTTCGCGACCTTCGACACCACCAGCAGGGAGATCTCGCCCTCACGGAACTGCCGGTAGAGCTCCTCGCGCTCATCGATCGGAGTCGCGCCGGTGATCTGGGGCGCGTTCAGCGCCTGCGACAGGCTCTCGAGCTGATCCAGATACTGCCCGATGACCAGGATGCGCTCGCCGGGGTGCTTCGCTATCAGCTCGCGCACCGCGGTGATCTTCGCCGGGGCCGACGCCGCCAGTCGGTAGCGCTCGTCGTCGGTGGCGGCGGCGTACTCGAGCCGGTCGCTCGGCGGCAGGTCGACGCGGACCTCGTAGCAGGCCGCGGGGGAGATGAACCCCTGCGCCTCGATCTGCTTCCACGGCGCGTCGAACCGCTTCGGGCCGATCAGGCTGAACACATCACCCTCCCGGCCGTCCTCGCGCACGAGCGTCGCCGTCAGGCCGATGCGGCGGCGCGCCTGCAGGTCTGCGGTCAGCTTGAACACCGGGGCAGGCAGCAGATGAACCTCGTCGTACACGATGAGGCCCCAGTCCATCTCGTCGAGCAGCGAGAGGTGCGCGTACTGTCCCTTCCGCTTCGCCGTGAGGATCTGGTACGTCGCGATCGTGACCGGCTTGACCTCCTTGGCCTGACCGGAGTACTCGCCGATCTCCTCGGGAGTGAGCGAGGTGCGCTTGAGCAGCTCGTCGCGCCACTGCCGCGCGGAGACGGTGTTGGTCACCAGGATCAGCGTCGTCGTCCTGGTCGCGGCCATCGCCCCGGCGCCGACGATCGTCTTGCCCGCGCCGCACGGCAGCACGACCACGCCTGAGCCGTCCTTCGAGAACGCGTCGACCGCCTGACGCTGGTACGGCCGCATCGCCCAGCCGTCCTCGTCGAGATCGATCTCGTGCGGGGTGCCGGGGGTGTACCCGGCGAGGTCCTCGGCGGGCCAGCCGATCTTCAGCAGCTCCTGCTTGATCTGGCCCCGCGCCCAGGCGTCGATGACGTAGCTGTCGGGGGAGGGGTGCCCGATGAGCAGCGGCTGGATGCGCTTGTTGTTCGCCACCTGTGCGAGCACAGCGGGATCCGTGGAGCGCAGCACCAGCAGGCCCTCGTCGTCGCGCTCGATCACGAGCCGACCGTAGCGGTTCACCGTCTCGCGCAGGTCGACCGCCACCGACGGCGGCACGGGGAAGCGCGACCAGCGGTCGAGGGTCTCGAGCATGTCTTCGGCGGTGTGCCCGGCTGCGCGGGCGTTCCACAGCCCCAGTCGCGTGATGCGGTAGGTGTGGATGTGCTCGGGCGCTCGCTCCAGCTCGGCGAAGATCGCCAGCTCGTGGCGCGCGGATTCCGCGTCGGCGTGCGCGACCTCGAGCAGCACGGTGCGGTCGCTCTGGACGATCAGGGGGCCATCAGACATAGCAGACCAGTCTACCTGGCACCGACGCCGGGGGTCTGAACCCGGTCAGCTCTACGCCACCCGCACCGATACGATGCTGCGCACAGGGAGAGTGCGCTCGACATCCGCAGCCCGGTCCCTGCCGCGCAGGCGCCCGCCGCCGAGGCCCGACGCCTCGAGAGTGAGCTCGCGTCGCGAGCCGTCCGGCATCGCGACCTCGACGATCACGACCGTCTTCGCCCGCACGGCGGCCTCCAGCTCGCGGTCGAGCCACGCCGCATCCGCATCCGGACCCTGGTGTGAGCGCAGCCGAGCGATCAGGACGTCGTATCCGCTGTCGTCCTGCACGTCGGCGTCGGCGGTTCGAGCGCGCCTCGCGGCGACGCTGCGGCCCTCGCGGTCGACGAGGGTCGCCGGGTAGCGGGCGTCCGTCAGCGCCCAGGCGACCGCCTCGGCGCCGACCCGCGAGATCAGCGCGTCGTCCTCGCGGATCAGACCGAGCGGACGCAGGTTCCGATCGATCTCCATCGCCGCGAGCAGGTGCGCGTCTGCGCTCGTCACGACGGTGCCGCCCTCGGCATCCGGACGCACCCGGACGAGGCCGTGCCGCGCCGCCGTCTGCCGGACGAGGTACTCCAACGGCTGCGGAACGCCGGTCAGCGAGATCTCCTGCAGGAAGGCGAGGATGCCCTCCTCGGTGCCTCCCTCGACGAACGCGCGCGAGACCGACTCCGCGGTGAAGCGGTACGACGAGGCCTGCGCGGGATCGTGCTCTGTCATCGTGCGCAGGCGATTGTCCAGGGAGGGCTGCAGCGGTCCCGGGGCGATCGCGCTGAGATCGTTCTGCAGGAAGATCCGGTCGACCTCGGAGGGAAGCAGCGCCTGCAGCGCCGAACTGTCGAAGGGCTCACCGGTGTGCAGTGCGGCGCCCCACTCCGGCACCGTCCACCCCCCATCGGGCCCCCCGGCCAGCAGTCCGATCCGCCACGCCAGCTCGCGCAGGTGTGCGGCACGTGCCGGCCAGTGCGGATCCCAGGGGTGCAGCAGCGGCCAGTCGGATGCCGCGGCGCCGCGGATGCCCGAAGCCAGCGAGTGCGCGAAGTGAGAGGCCACGTGCGCCCAGCGCTCGGGGAAGGAGGCATCCAGCCAGCGCTGCGCGTCGGCGGTGAGGCGCAGCTCCCGCTCGACGGGCCGCGCGAGATCCGCGAGCTCGGCGAGGTCGCGCAGCTCGTCGAGGTCTCCGTCATCGACCAGTCGGCGCTTCTCCGTGGCGCTCAGCGCCCCCGTCGCCACCAGCGCCAGCGGCGTCGTGCGGGCGGCGAGCAGCAGCTCTGCCAGCCCGCCGATCGTCGCGAACGCGCGCTCCGCGGCGCGCGCCGAGTCGACGTCGGATGCCGGCGCGGAGGGCGCATCCTCGGCATCCGGGATCTCGGGCAGGTCCTGGACGAGCGTGCGCACCGGGGGCAGCATCCGTCCGTCGACATCGAGCAGCCCGAGCGCGGCATCACCGAGGCGGACGCGGTCATCCGGCGCTGCGGCGCGCAGCGCGCGCGCCTCGGCCCTGCTCAGACGCGCCAGGGCGCGCTCGATCAACGCGGGTTCGAGAAGCGCCTCGGCGGCGTCGAAGAAGTCGGTCCACCCGACGTCGGGGCGCACGGCCCGCTCACGCAGCACCCGCTCCAGCTGCGCGTCGCTCGCCGAGGCGAGCTGGTCAGCCAGCGGACGGGCGTGTGTGCTCATGGTCAGGATCCGGAACCCGCGCGTCCCCTGCGAGCCCAGCTGAGCACGAGCAGCGTGATGATCATCAGGAAGGCGATCGGCAGGCCGAACAGGGGCAGCCCGGCGACGAAGGGCCAGATGCCTCGCCCGAACGCGGACTGATCCATGCCGACGGCAGTGCCGATGATGATCGAGAAGAAGCAGATCACGGACACCGCAGCCAGGACGAGCGCGGTGAAGGCGAGGAGTCGCTCGAGCCGCCCGGTCTGCGGCGCGCTGGTGTCGTCATGCTTGGTCATCGCTCTCAGCGTATCCCCTGGCGGCACGAGGGGGCGGGTAGGCTGGAGGGGTCGCGCCGCCGCGCGACGTCTCCGCTCCGTGTTTCAGTGAGGTTCGCCCATGCCCACCGGCAAGGTCAGGTTCTACGACGACGAGAAGGGGTTCGGCTTCATCGCATCCGATGACGGCCAGGACGTCTTCCTGCACGCCTCTGCCCTTCCTGCGGGCGTCTCCGTGAAGAAGAACGCCCGCGTCGAATTCGGCCTTGCCGATGGTCGCCGAGGTCCGCAGGCGCTCTCGGTTCGGGTGCTGGACGCCCCGCCCAGCCTGGCGAAGGCCGCTCGCAAGCCCGCCGACGACATGGCCGTGATCGTCGAGGATCTCGTGCGGATGCTCGACGAGATGGGCGGCGATCTCCGCCGCGGCCGCTACCCCTCCGCCACCCGGAGCCGCACAGTCGCCGCTGTCCTGCGCAAGGTCGCTGATGACCTCGACGCCTGACGCCCTCGCCGAGACCGCGCGCGAGCTCGCGCTCGCGGCGCTGCACGAGATCACCCCGCCGACGACCGTGGGCCCCGCTGCCGGGTACTCGGTGGAGGAGAGCGGGGCGGTCTCGCTGCGCTTCCAGAACCGTCTGCCCGGATATCCGGGCTGGTTCTGGACGGTCACGGTCGCCCAGGTCGACGACTCCGAGCCGACGGTGCTGGAGGTCGAGCTGATGCCGGGCGACGGCGCGCTGCTCGCGCCCGACTGGGTGCCGTGGGCCGAGCGCCTCGCCGAGTACCGCGCGCACCAGGCCGAGCTCGCCGCGCAGACCGCCGACGCCCCCGTCGACGACTCGCACGAGGACGACGACTCCGAGGACGACGACTCCGATGACGAGCATCCCGAGGACGACTCGGACGAGGACGACTCGGACGAGGATGTCTCGCCGCGCCTGCACGCCGGCGATGTCGACGGTGTCGACATCGACGAGCTCGACGACTCCCTCGACGCAGACGCCTCCGAGGAGAGCGACGACGAGTCCGAAGACGACGAGTCCGAAGACGACGAGTCCGACGACGATGACGAGGACCCCGACGAGTCCGAGTGACCGACGCGGTCGCCGTGCCGAACGGGATCCCCTCGACCACGACGCCCCCTCTGATCCTATCGGATCAGAGGGGGCGTCGTGCACGGGTGTGGTGTGGCGAGCGAGCCGCTTTCAGCCTCGGTGTGCGCTGTCTCTTATACACATCTCCGAGCCCACGAGA
>NZ_MJIR01000014.1:0-3695 GCF_001878835.1 Microbacterium sp. AR7-10
GACGGTGTGGTTCGCGGCCGCCGCGGCCGCGAACCACACCGTCTCGGGGCTGATGTACAGGGTGAGGCGCCCCGTCACGGCGAGCACCAGCGTGACCACCGAGATGACGACGGCGAGGCCGACACCCAGCCAGCGGGTGACGACAGCGCGCCAGAGCTCGCGTCGCGCGTTCTCGGTCTCAGCCAAGGACGTTCACCCCGATCCCGATCACGCAGGCCGACAGCACGACGATCCCGACGACGGCGGCCAGCACGCGGGCGGTGAAGGTGGTGCGCAGCAGCGCGAGCATCTTCACGTCGACCAGCGGCCCGACGATGAGGAAGGCGATGATCGCACCCGACGAGAAGGTCGAGGCGAACGACAGGGCGAAGAAGGCGTCGACGTTCGAGCAGATCGCGACGGTCATCGCGAGCGCGACCATGGCGAGGATCGACAGCACGGGATTCGAGCCGATCGCCAGCAGCACGTCACGCGGGACGAGCACCTGCACGGCTCCGGCGAGCGCCGAACCGATCACGAGGGCGGGCATCACGGCGCGCAGCTCGATGAGGAACTGCACGAGGCTGCGGCGGGCGGGGCTGCCGGGCTCGTGCGCGACGTGCGCACAGGTGTCGACGAACCGCTCGGTGAGCAGGGCCTGCTGATCGCGGCGGAGGCTGAAGAGCCACCCGATGAGGTTCGCGATGACGAAGCCGCCGACCAGACGCGCGACGAGGATGCCGCCGTCCCAGCCGAACGCCGCGTGGGTGGTGAGGATCACGATGGGGTTCACGATGGGCGCCGCGATGAGGAAGGTCATCGCCTCGGCCGGGGCGAGTCCGCGCATCATCAGCCCGCGAGCGAACGGCACGTTTCCGCACTCGCAGACGGGGATGAACATGCCCAGCAGCGACAGCACGCCGCGTCGCGCCCACGCGTTGCGCGGCAGCCAGCGCTGCACGGCATCCGAGGGCAGCCACACCTGCACGACGATCGACAGCACGACGCCCAGGATCACCCACGGCAGCGCCTCGATCAGCACGCTGAGGGCGAGGGTCAGGCCATCCTGAGCACGGGCGGGCAGGGCGTCGGCGAAGAGCGTGGGCGCGAACAGGTCGATGAGCACGAGCACCGCGACGATGCCGGCACCCGCTGCGATCGCCTGCCCGGTCGGCACCCGGCGAGGCGGGTGCCGGTGCGCGTGCGGCACGGGCGGCGATGCCGTGGATGTCACTGCGCGGCCCCGGACGCGGCATCCTGCCGGTTGGCGCAGGTGGCGCAGAGGCCGAAGATGTCGACGACGTGCTCGGCGTCGCGGAAGCCGTGCAGGGATGCCGTGCGCTGAGCCCACTGCTCGACATCCTTCGCCTCGATCTCGACGGTCAGCCCGCACGACCGGCAGATGAGGTGGTGGTGGTGCCCCTCCGTCGAGCAGGCGCGGTACAGCGCCTCACCCTCGGGGCTCTGCAGCGAGTCCGCCTCGCCCGAGGCGGCGAGCCCGGCGAGGGCCCGGTACACGGTGGCGAGTCCGATGCCGGTGTTCGCCTGACGCAGCTCGGCGTGCAGCGACTGCGCGCTCACGAAGCCGCGCGCGTCGGCGAGCGCATCGCGCACGCGTTCGCGCTGCCAGGTGTTCCGCTGAGCCATGCCTCGAGTCTAGGCCGGGCGCCTGTGCGGGCGGTCAGCGCTGATCACGGTCAGCGACCGACCGGCCGCACCCGGGACCGCACCCGCTGCGTGATCCAGCAGCCCGCATAGATCAGGAACGAGATGGTGGTGATGTACGGGCTCACCGGGAGGGTTCCGGCGAGCGCCAGCAGGATGCCTCCGACCGCGGCCGTGAACCCGAAGAGCGATGCCAGCAGCGGCACCGCGACCGGGCCGCTCGACAGGCGCATCGCCGCCGCCGCCGGGGTCACCAGCAGCGCCATCACCAGCAGCGCGCCGATGATGTGCACGCTGACCGCGACGATCAGCCCCAGCAGCACCATGAAGGTGAGACTCACCGCGCGCACCGGCACACCGCGCGCTGCCGCGGATTCGGCGTCGAGCGAGTCGAAGCGCAGCGGATGCCACATCAGCAGCAGTCCGACCAGAACGACCGCGGAGATGCCGATCAGCCAGCCGAGATCCGGGCTCGACACCGACACGATCTGGCCGGTCAGCAGCCCGAATCGGTTGGCCGTGCGCCCGTCGACCAGGGAGAGGAACAGGATGCCGAGGCCCAGCCCGAACGGCATCAGCACGCCCACGATCGAGTTGCGGTCCCGCGCCTTCGCGCCCAGCACGCCGATGAGGATCGCGGCGACCAGTGCGCCGCTGAGCGAACCGACGACCACGCTGCCGCCGAACAGCAGCGCGGCCGCGGCCCCGGCGAACGACAGCTCGCTCACACCGTGCACGGCGAAGGCGAGGTCGCGCTGCATGACGAAGACGCCGATCAGCCCGCCGACGACGCCGAGCACGGCGCCCGCGATGAGTGAGTTCGACAGCAGCGCCAGCAGCTCGCCGTAGTCCTGGAACGAGAACACATCGCCCCAGTCGAGCATCGGCCTCATGCGTGGGCTCCCCGGTGTGCGGCGGCGCCGTCGTCGTCGTGCTCGTGCGCGTGCGTGCCCTCGGCATCCGGCGCTCCGACGACCACCAGCCGGTCTCCGGCGCGCAGCACGAACACGGCCGTGCCGTACAGGTCGGTGAGCACGCGGCTCTGCAGCACCTCGTCGGGGGTGCCGAGCACGAAGCGTCCGCCGGCGATGTACAGGATGCGGTCGACGAGCCCGAGGATCGGATTGACGTCGTGGGTGACGAACAGCACGCCGGCGCCCTGCCGGCGCTGACGGTCGATGATTCCGGTGATGCCGCGCTGATTGGCGAGATCGAGGCCGGAGAGGGGTTCGTCGCAGAGCAGCAGCATGGGGTCGTCGGCGAGAGCCTGACCGACGCGCAGGCGCTGCTGCTCACCACCCGAGAGCAGTCCGACCGGACGCTCGGCGTAGTGCGCGGCGCCGACCCCCTCGAGCAGCGCGTCGACGCGGGCGCGATCGCCGCGGTGCGGGATCGGCAGCCCGAAGCGGGTGCCGTTCACGCCGAGGGCGACGAGGTCTCGCGCGCGCATGCTCGTGTCGGGCGGCAGCGGGCGCTGCTGGGGCACGTAGCCGATCCGGCGGTCACCGCGTCGGGCGGGCTGCCCGCCGACCCGGACGGTGCCGGCCGAGAGCGGCTGCAGGCCCAGGATGCTGCGCAGCAGCGTCGTCTTGCCCGACCCGGACGGTCCGAGCACGGCGAGGAACTCCCCCGGCGCGACGTCGAGGTCGAGTCCCGACCACAGCTCGCGGCCGGAGCGGTGCAGCGCGGCACCGCGGATCTCGAGCACGCTGGCTGGGGCGCCGCTCATCCGTCGAGTGCGGCGGCGAGGTCGGAGATCGCGGAGCGCATCCACTCAGCGTACGACTGGTCGGCGTTCAGCAGCTCGTGGAACGTGATCACCGGGATGCCGGCGTCCTCGGCGGCGGCTTCGATGCGGCTCGTCTCCGCCCCTCCGGTCTGCGCGTTGGCGAGCACGGCGCGCACGGCACCGTCTTCGACGAGCGACAGCGACTCGAGCAGGATCGCGGGGGCGACCTCGTTGCCCTCCTCGACCGCTGAGGCGAAGCCCTCCGGGGCGACGTCGTCGAGGCCGGCCGCCGCGGCCAGCGCCCCGGGCAGCGGTTCGGTGA
>NZ_MJIR01000015.1:0-6202 GCF_001878835.1 Microbacterium sp. AR7-10
TGAATGCCTGCAATTGTTTTTTTTAATGATCCGGCCACCACCGATATCTACCCCCTAGAGTTCGTCGGCAGCGTCAGATGTGTATAAGAGACAGATCAGGAGGATGTTCGGGCGGTTCATGGGGCTCCATCCCATCCAGGCGGTGCGAAGGCGCCGAGCGGGTCGTCGTCGAGGGGGCGCGTCTGTCCGGCGCCGACGACGGGCAGACCGCGGCCGTCCGCCTGCGCGTCGGCATGCTCAGTGAACCAGGCGTCCAGCATCCCGCGCATCCGCGCGAGATCTGCGGCGTGCGCAGGGTCGTCGGCGAGATTCACCCGCTCGCGCGGATCGGCCTCGAGGTCGTACAGCTCGTGAGGGCCGTACGGATGCCGGTGCACGTACTTGCGGTCTGTCGTGCGGATCATGCGGACGGGGCCGTACTCGCTGTGCACGACCACGGGGCGCGGCTCATCCTCCGCGCGCTCGCCGCGCAGCGCGGCGGCGAAGCTGCGCCCCGGCCCCTGCTCGAACGGCGCGGGGTCGAGTCCGAGCAGCTCGAGCAGCGTCGCGGGCACGTCGTAGGCGCTGCGCAGATCGTCGTGCACGTCGCCCTCGGGCAGCGCTCCGGGCTGCGCGACGATGAACGGCACCATCACGGACTCGTCGTACATGTTCATCGGGAAGGTGCCGTTGCCCTTGCCCCAGAAGCCGTGCTGGCCGCAGCTGAACCCGTTGTCGCTGAGGAACACCACCAGGGTGTCGTCGAGGATGTCGTGCGCGCGCAGCCGGTCGAGAACACGCCCGATCGCGGCATCCATCGCCGTCACTGCGGCGAAATAGCCGATCAGGGCCTCTCGGGTGTCGGCCTCGCCGCCGATCGGCGCGCCGTCGAGGGTCTGCAGCCACGGGTGGGGCTGCTCCTGCGGGCACGTCTCGAACGCGCAGTCGCGATAGAGGTCGGTGAACTCCGCGGGATGCTGACCGGCGAACGGCTTGTGCGGCGCGGTGAAGTTCAGGGCGAGGAAGAACGGTGCGTCGTGCTGCTGCTCGGCGTCGAGGAACGCGATCGCATCGTCGGCGATCGCATCGGTGAGGTACTCGGTGACATGCTCGGTCCGGCCGTCGCCGGTGTGCATCACCGCATCGTGGTACGCGCTGCCGCCGCCGTCGAGGGCGAACCAGTGCACGAAGCCGCGTCGCGGAACGTCGCTGGCGCCCAGATGCCACTTGCCCGACAGGCCGAGGCGGTAGCCTGCGTCGGCGAGCGCGTCGGAGAGGGTCGGCATCCCCGCCAGGTAGTCACGACTGGCCGCGCCGGCGTGCGCGCCGTCGAGGTAGTCGTGCACGCCGTGTGCCGACGGGATCCGTCCGGTGAGCAGGCTGGCCCTGGCCGGTGAGCACACGGGCGAGGCGCAGAAGAAGCGGTCGAGACGGATACCGCGCCCGGCCAGCTCATCGAGGACCGGCGTGCGGATCTCGTGGTTCCCCGCCGCGCCCAGCGCCCACGGGCCCTGGTCGTCGCTGACGATCAGGACGAGGTTCGGGTGGGTCATCTCAGCGCATCCGCCTCGGCGAACAGCAGTGCCGACCCCTCTTCCGCGGAGCGGTACGCCGCGAGGATCAGCTCGACCACGTGTCGGGCGTGCGCGATCGGCACGGTGGGAGTGCCGCCCTGCACCACACGCTGGAAGTCCTCCAGCTGCGCGGTGAAGGCGCTCTGGATGTCGTCGGGATGGCTGCGGTGCACCAGCCGCGAGCGGCCGTCGATGTGCACGGTGGTGCCGTGGCGTGGATCGATCTCGATGACGCCGCCGTCGCACACGATGGTCACGAGGTCGCCACGGGTCGCCGGATCGCTCACCACGACGATGCTCACCGCGACCCCGTTGTCGAGGCGCAGCATCATCGCACCGTCGGTCTCGACCGCCGAGCCGAAGCGGTTGACCGTGGTGGCGAGCATCTCGACCGCCCGCCCGGCGCCCAGCCACAGCGCCCGGTCGATGCAGTGGCCGCCGATGTTCATCAGCGCCCCGCCGCCGGCGATCTCGGGAGAGAAGAACCACGGCGAGCGGGTGCCCGGACGGTAGTCGGTGCTGCGGTTGTCGCGCACCATCCGCACCGTCCCCAGCTCGCCAGACGCCAGCACCCTCTGGGCGGCGACTTTCTCGGGCAGGTAGTGCTGGATGTGTCCCACGGTCAGCGCGACGCCCGCGCTCTCGCACGCGGCGACCAGCCGGTCGCAGTCCTCCAGGGTGGTGGCCATCGGCTTCTCCACCAGCACGTGCGCACCGGCGGCGGCGGCATCCACGCCGATCGGCAGGTGCGTCGCGTGCGGCGTGTTCACGATCACGGCATCCACCACCCCTGCCGCCAGCATCGACCGATGATCGGTGAAGACGGCGGCATCCGGGCATCCGGCGGCTGCCCTTCGAGCGGCGGCCTCGTCGATGTCGCAGACGGCGACGAGCTGCACGCCGTCCAACGCCGCTGCTGCGGCGCAGTGGTACGGGGCGACGGCCCCGGCTCCGATCAATCCGATCCGCACGTGTGTCTCCCTCGATCAGTCCTGGTGAAGTGCGCTCGCGCCGCACGAGCGACGGATCACGATGCGCGGCCGCAGCCGTATCTGGTGCAGCGGGCATTCGTCGCCCTCCACCAGCCGGCGCAGCATGACGTCAGCGGCCATGCGACCGATGCGGTACTTGGGCGGGGCCACCGCGGTCAGCGGCACCTCGGCGAGGTCGGCCACCTCGTCGTCGTACGAGACGAGGGCGACGTCGTCGGGGATGCTCACCCCGGCTCGGCGCGCGGCACCCTGCAGCAGCGCCGCTTCCCGGTCGCCGAACACGAGGGCGGCGGTGGCGTCGAACTCGCGCAGCGCAGTGAACGCGGACGACCCGGAATCGGCTTCCCACTCCTGCTTGGTCTGCGCGAACTCGAGCCCGGTGGGCAGCTCGAGGTCGGCGATGGCCCGGCGGTAGCCGCGCACGATGCCGAACTCGGTGACGGTGGCCGAGCGCGTGAGAAGGGCGATGCGCGAGTGGCCGAGGCGTGCCAGGTGGACGATCGCATCGTACGCCCCGCCGGCGTGGTCGGAGCAGACGTGCTCGGTGGTGTCGGCGGGGCCGACATCGGCCAGGCTGCGTTCGACCAGCACGACCGGGACAGGCAGCGCCATGAGCTGCTGAGCGCGGGCGAGCGGGGCGTCGAGCCCCGTGAGCGTGGGCGCGAGGATGAGTCCGTCGACACCGGCATCCAGCAGCGACGCGATCGCGTCGTCCTCGCGCTCGGGCTGGTAGCGGTAGGTCGCCAGCTGCAGCGAGGCGCCCGCCGCCTGCAGGGATTCGTCGATGCCCTGCAGAACTCTGGGGTAGTAGAGCTGGGTGTCGGGCAGCAGCACGCCGATGCGCCGACGCGTGCGCTCCTCGCGTGGGCGGGTGTGCGCGACGAAGCTGCCGGCGCCCTGGCGACGGACGACGATCCGCTCGGCCACGAGCTCGTCGAACGCCCTGCGCACGGTGGTCAGCGACAGGCCCGTCTCCTTGGAGAGCTCCTGCTCGGTGGGCAGCTTCTGGCCCGCGGTCCAGGTGCCGGCGAGGATGCCTCGACGCAGCTGATCGGCGAGGAGCTCGAATTTCAGCCCCCGCGATTCTGCGTCGCGCACCGTTGCGCGCTTTCCGGCCATGCCGATCCCCCTCCGTCGTTCTTCCTTTGATTCTTCGGTCAATGAAGTGAGGAATAAAGACGTATTCGACGATTCCTTGCGTCCGATCTCCGGCATTCCGGGGTCGAGGATGCGGATCCCCGGCAACAGATCGATCACGGATATCGGAATACTCCTTGAATGCTCTTGTATGCACGGGCGAAAGTCGACCCCGCAGGCGACGATGCCGTGCACAGACGAAAGGAAATCCGATGGCGAAGATCCGTAAGGTCTCAGCACTTGCCCTCATCGGCGCGGTCGCGCTGACCGCCGCCGGATGCTCGTCCGCCTCAGGCGGCGGGTCCAGCGACTCCGGAGAGTTCACCTACTGGTCGATGTGGAAGGAGGGCGAGGCGCAGCAGAAGGTCGTCGCCCAGGCCATCGCCGACTTCGAGAAGGAGACCGGCATCGAGGTGAACGTCCAGTGGCAGGGGCGCGACAACCTCAAGAAGACCGTGCCCACGCTCAACACGAACAAGGTGCCCGACCTCGTCGACGGCTCGTTCGCGAAGACCGCACCCGTGCTCGCCGAGACCGGGCAGGCGAAGCCCCTCACCGAGGCGTACGCCGCTGACGTCGACGGCGAGAAGGCGGGGGAGCTGATCCCCGAGGCGTACCTCGAAGACGACGTGCTCACCGTCGAGGGCGAGGACGCACCGTGGATGCTGCCGTACTCGCTCAGCAGCGACGCGATCTGGTTCAACAAGGCCGCGCACCCGGAACTCGCCAAGAACCCGCCGCAGAGCTGGGACGACTTCCTCGCCACGATGGACGAGATGAAGGCGGCCGGCGAGACCCCGATCGCCATCGACGGCGACGTCGCCGGATACAACGCCTACTGGTACACGTCCGCCATGGTCGGCCTCGCCGGCCCCGGCTCGCTGCGCGAGATGGCCGCCGACAAGACCGGCAAGGCGTGGGACGACCCCGAGGCGCTCGAAGCCGCGCAGATGATCGAGGAGCTCGTCAAGGGCGACTACTTCATCGACGGCTACAACGCCAGCAAGTGGCCGGCGCAGCAGCAGGTCTGGGCCGACGACAAGGCGGTCATGCTCTTCAACGGCACGTGGATCCCCACCGAGACCGGCCCGTACGCCGCCGACGGCTTCGAGTACTCGTCGTTCCCGTTCCCCACGCTGGGTGACACCGCACGTGCCGACTTCGTCGGATTCGCCGTGCCGGCCCGCGCGAAGAACGCCGAGAACGCCGAGAAGTTCGCCGCCTTCTTCCTGAACAAGAAGTACCAGGACGCTCTGGGCAGCGAGGCGAAGATCATCCCGATCCGTGCCGACGCCGCCGTCAGCGAGGAGATGTCGACGGTCAAGGAGGCGCTCGACGAGGCCGACTCCTACTACATGCAGAACGACGGCATCAGCTTCCCCGGCTACACCGAGAAGCTGCTGTGGCCGGCGCTGAGCGATCTCGTGCTCGGCAAGACCGACGCGAAGACGTTCGTCGAGACGATGAAGACCGGCCAGGTCGACTACTGGGAGCAGAACTCGTGACCGACGTCGCTCTGGCGCCCGCCGCACCCCTCCCCGCCGCCCGTCGCGGGCGGCGGGGAGGGGGCAGCACGATCGACCAGGCCCGCCGCCGCCTGTTCGTGCCGTTCGTCGGACCCGCCTTCCTGCTGTACTCGATCCTGTTCGTCGTGCCCTCGGTGTACGCGATCTGGATCAGCTTCAACAAGTGGGCCGGTGCCGGTCCCATGGAGTTCGTCGGCCTCGGCAACTACGTGCGGCTGTTCAACGACAAGCTCTTCCTGCGCTCGTTCGGCAACACGCTGCTGCTGCTGTTCGTCGTCGGACTCGCGATCTTCGTGATCGCCTTCGCGCTCACCCTCGTGCTTCGCGACATGGCGGGCAAGAAGATCGCGCGCTCGGTGATCTTCTTCCCCCATCTGGTCAACGCGATGATCTTCGGCGTCCTCGCCGGGTTCATCTTCAACCCGGGCGGCCTGGTCAACACGCTGCTCGGCGCCTTCGGCGTCACCGATCCGCCCGCCTGGCTCTCGCAGGACAACCTGTTCCCGCTGATCATGGTCATGATGACGTGGATCACCACGGGATACTTCACGACGATCCTGATGGCGGGCGTCGACCGCATCCCGCCGTACTACTACGAGGACTGCGCCCTCGCCGGGGCGAACGCCTGGCAGCGTCTGCGCCACGTCATCCTGCCGCTGACCTGGGACGTGTTCGGCACGTGCGCCGTGCTGTGGACGATCTCGTCGGTCAAGATCTTCGAGATCATCTGGATCTTCGGCGGCTCGACCGGGGCGGGCATGCCGCCGACGCAGACCTGGACCACGGCGGTGTACACCTACGTCACCGCCTTCTCCGGCGAATCCGTGCCCGCGTACGGCGCGGCATCCGCCTCGGCCGTGCTGTCGCTCGCCCTCGTGTCGGTGCTCGGGGGGCACCACGATGGTGCGGGTGGTGTCTTCGGTGAGTGTCGCAGTCACGATGTCTCCTAGAATTCGATCGCTTCGCGCTTCATCACGCGACGCAGCAGCAGCAC
>NZ_MJIR01000016.1:0-757 GCF_001878835.1 Microbacterium sp. AR7-10
GGGCCTGCCCCATGGGGGGTCCCGGAGCCCCTTTGGGTCCCTGGGCCTGTCGAAGGGCCGCCCGCTTGGGATCCTGACGGGATCCTGCTGAAGGGCCGCCCTTTATGGGTCCCTGAGCCTGCCGAAGGGCGGGCGGCCTCGCCCTGGGGAGCCCAGCTGTTCTGCCGCGCCCACGACCCGCCCAGAGGTGCTGACGCCGCCGGTTATCCACAAGCAATCACAGACGACCCTGCAACAGCGCGAACATGGACTCATGCCTTGGATGTACATCCTCGAGTGCGCTGACGGCGCCTTCTACACCGGCAGCACGAACGGCGATGTCGCCGCGCGTGTCTGGGCGCACAACTTCGATGATGTGCATTCCGCTGCCTTCACTCGAAAGAGACGTCCTGTCAGGCTGGTGTACGCCGAGGACTACCCGACGGTCGACGCGGCGTTCGCTCGGGAGAAGCAGGTGCAGGGCTGGAGTCGACGCAAGAAGCTGGCGCTCATCGAAGGCCGGGTGGACGAGCTTCCTGCGCTGTCGCGGCCTGCGGCAGACGGCGACGCACCTGATCGGTGAGTGGCGGCCCTTCGACAGGCTCTGGGACCCAAGGTGGCGGCCCTTCGGCAGGCTCAGGGACCCAAGAAGGCTGGCCTTTCGGCAGGCCCAAGGGCCCAACGGGCCTGTCTCTTATACACCTCCGACGCTGCCGACGAACCCTACGGGGTAGAGTGTGGCGGTCGCCTGAGCATCAAAAACAAAAAAACACTGAAA
>NZ_MJIR01000017.1:0-737 GCF_001878835.1 Microbacterium sp. AR7-10
TGGTCGGCGGCGCGCTCGACCTGCTGCTCGGTGATGGCGGCGGCCGCGCGGATCACCGCTCCTGAGCCCGCGGCGACGCGACCGGACGCGCGCGCCACGTCGGCCACGGCCAGCCACTCGGCATCTGCGAGCCGGCCGCTGATTCCCGCGCGGGTTCCGGATGCCAGCAGGAATGTCGAGCCGTCGGACGAGCGCTCGACGCGCCTGGCGATCCGTCCCGGGAACGCGAGCGCGACGACCAGACCCGCGTCATCTGCTCGTCCGCGCCCCGAGCGCGCCGGCGGCGCGAGGCGCATCAGGCGGTCGACCTCGCGTGCCCACCGCTGAGCATCGGGACCGCGGCCGTTCCGAAGCGCCGAGAGGGCCGAGACGATGTCGGCGTCGCGGACACGGATGTCACCGCCGACCAGGGCGACCACCTCGGCAGCCGTGCGTGCGCCGGCCAGCGCCGACCCGTCGCGGAGCGCCCTGGCGAGGCGCGGATCGGTCGGGATGCGGGAGAGCGCGCGTCCTGCGTCGGTCACTCGGCCAGTGTGGTCGACCGCGCCGAGGGTGCGCAGCACCTCGGTCGCGTGGCGCAGGCTGTCGGCCGGCAGCGGGTCGATGAGCCGCAGGCCGGCCCCGCCCGGTGCGCCCCAGCAGGCGAGCAGCAGCGCCGCGTCGGCGAGGTCGGCCGTCGCGATCTCCGGCGTGGGCCTCGCGGGGGCGGCGGCGTACGTGCGCTCGTCGACGCATCG
>NZ_MJIR01000018.1:0-2197 GCF_001878835.1 Microbacterium sp. AR7-10
CGGGGTGATGCCCCGCCCGCCGATGGTGAGCACGTCGCCGGACTGCACGCCGGAGCGCAGCTCGAGGTCGACCGAACCGTCCAGGCCCTCGATCGTCGTGGTGGTGCCAAGGATGGCATCCGTCATCGACACCTCGAGGGTCGCCAGCAGGTCGTCGCCGTCCCGGCTGAAGACCGGATGCGGCGCGACGGCCACCTCGACGTACAGGTCGCCGTGCGGGCCGCCCGCGCGGCCGACCTCGCCCGAGCCGGGCAGCTGCAGGCGCAGGCCGGTCTCGACGCCCGCCGGGATGTCGAGGGCGACCGTGCGACGCGAGCGCACCCGGCCCTGCCCGGCGCACGATCCGCACGGGTTCGGGATGACGGTGCCGTAGCCCTCGCAGGAGCCGCACGGCTGGGTGGTGACGACGTTGCCGAGCAGGCTGCGCACCTGGCGCTGCACGTGGCCGCTGCCGCCGCAGACATCGCAGGTGACCGGAGACGTCCCTGGCTGGCAGCAGCTGCCCTGGCAGGTCTCGCAGAGCACCGCGGTGTCGACCTCGATGTCCCTGTGCACGCCGAAGACGACGTCACCGAGCTCGAGGTCGATGCGCACCAGGGCATCCTGGCCCCGCTCCCGACGCGACCGCGGACGCGCAGATCGGGCGCCGCCCGCCGCGCCGAAGAACGTCTCGAAGATGTCGCCGAAGCCGCCGAACCCTCCGCCGAAGCCGCCGTTCTGGTCGCCACCCATGTCGTAGCGACGCCGGGAGTCCTCGTCGCTGAGCACGTCGTAGGCGTGCGTGACGAGCTTGAACCGCTCCGCCGCGTCCTCCCCCGGGTTCACATCGGGGTGCAGCTGCCTGGCGAGCTTGCGGTAGGCCTTCTTGATCTCGTCCTGGGAGGCGTCCTTCGACACCCCGAGGACCTCGTAATGATCCGCCACGGTCACCTTTCTTCGTGTGCGTTCGTGTGTGCGGCCGCCCGCATCAGCGGGCCGCCTCGTCTTCGTCGAGCATGCGCGACAGGAAGCGGGCCACGGCCCGTGCTGCGGCGAGGTTGCTCGGGTAGTCCATGCGGGTCGGCCCCATCACGCCGACGCGGGCCGTGCCCCCGGGTGCGGCGTAGTTGCTCGCGACGATCGATGCCTCACCGAGCCCGAACGGGGCGTTCTCGGTGCCGATGCTGGTGGCGAGACCGTGCTCGTCGGTCACCATCTCGCTCATCAGCCGCAGCAGGGTCACCTGCTCCTCGATCGCCTCGAGCAGGGGGTGGATGCTGCCGCGGAAGTCCTGTTCGCGTCGCGCGAGCGTGGCCGCCCCCGCCATCACCAGCCGCTCCTGCCGGAACTCGGCCAGCTCCTCGGCGATCACCCCGGCCAGTGCCGACAGCGCCGGCTGCAGCCGGGAACCGGTCTGCAGCTCGACGGCGGATGCGATCCGCTCGGAGGCCTCGCCGACGGCACGGCCGGTGATGAGCGCGGCGAGCTGGGCGCGCAGCACAGCCAGGTCGGTGTCGTCGATGTCCATGGGCAGCGGGCAGATGCGCTGCGACACGCCGCCGGCGTCGGTGACCAGCACGACCAGCACGCGATTCGGTGCCAGCGCGACGAGCTCGACGTGGGTGATGCTCGCCCGCGCGAACGACGGGTACTGGGCGAGCGCGACCTGACCGGTGAGCTGGGTCAGCACGCGCACCGTGCGTGCCATGAGGTCGTCCAGGTCGCTCGGCGCGGCGAGGAAGGATTCGATGGCCGTGCGCTGCGGCGCCGAGAGGGGCCGCAGCTGGGCGAGGTGGTTGACGAAGACCCGGTAGCCCTTGTCGGTCGGCACCCGCCCCGACGAGGTGTGCGGCGCGGTGATGAGCTCCTCGTCCTCGAGCTGGGCCATGTCGTTGCGGATGGTCGCGGCGGAGACGCCGAATGCGTGCCGCTCGACGATCGACCTGCTCCCGACGGGCTCGTGGGTCGCGACGTAGTCCTGCACGATCGCACGGAGGACCTCAAGGCCTCGTTGTGTGACCATCATCCCTCCCGCTGGCACTCGAACGTTCCGAGTGCCAATCCTACCCGTTCGCGCCCGGCACTCGGAACGTTCGAGTGCCAGCGGGAGGGATGATGGTCACACAACGAGGCCTTGAGGTCCTCCGTGCGATCGTGCAGGACTACGTCGCGACCCACGAGCTGTCTCTTATACACATCTGACGCTGCCGACGAACTC
>NZ_MJIR01000019.1:0-717 GCF_001878835.1 Microbacterium sp. AR7-10
TTTGTTACTGGCGCGTCGTCCGCCGGCGTCTCCACCCTAGAGTTCGTCGGCAGCGTCAGATGTGTATAAGAGACAGGGGGACGGTCCCCACACGGACGACGCTCACCGGACTGGTTCCGGTCGTTATAGGGGCGACGCTCACCCGACTGGGGACGGTCACCATAGGGGCGACGCTCACCCGACTGGTTCCGGTCGTTATAGGGGCGACGCTCACCCGACTGGTTCCGGTCGTTATAGGGGCGACGCTCACCCGACTGGTTCCGGTCGTTATAGGGACGACGCTCACCCGACTGGTTCCGGTCGTTATAGGGGCGACGCTCACCCGACTGGGATCGATCCCCCGATGCACTGCGATCGCCACTCGGACGGCGATCGCCGTCGCGGCGCGGTCCGCGCGACGAGGAATCGTTGAACCGAGGCTTCCGGTCCGAGTCAGAACGTCGATTCTGCGCGCCCTCGCCGTCGTTTCGGCGGTCTCGCTGCTCATCTGACATTCTGACTCCCTGTTCTGCTGCAAAACGCAAAATGGCCACCCGGCTCTGGGTGGCCATTTTACTTAAGAGAAGTCCGGCGGTGTCCTACTCTCCCACAGGGTCCCCCCTGCAGTACCATCGGCGCTGTGAGGCTTAGCTTCCGGGTTCGGAATGTGACCGGGCGTTTCCCTCACGCTATGGCCGCCGTAACACTATTGACATGTTTATCGGCAACATCACTCGC
>NZ_MJIR01000020.1:0-707 GCF_001878835.1 Microbacterium sp. AR7-10
AGCAGAAGACGGCATACAAAATTACTACGCGTCTCGTGGGCTCGGAGATGTGTATAAGAGACAGTCCACCGGCACCGGGCGCACCACGGCTCCCTCCCGCGCCAGGGCCGCGACCGTGTCCGTCGTGGCGTGATGCTCGGCATCCGGCAGCACGATCGCCGCAGCCTCTGCGGTGCGGGCACCCCACAGACCGCGCAGGGCGGTGTTGATCGACTCCGTGCCGCCGGACGTGAACACGACCTCGATCGGATCGCAGCCGACGACCGCGGCAGCGCGCTCCCGCGAGTCCTCGAGCAGACGACGCGCGGCCTGGCCGGCGCCGTGGGTCGACGAGGCGTTGCCGACGATCTCGGACGCCGCGAGCCAGGCGTCGCGTGCACCGGGGCGCAGCGGGGTCGTCGCCGCGTGATCGAGGTAGTGCCGCATCACCCCATCCTCCCACCGCGCCGGCGGCGGGACTGAGGATCACGGCCTCGGAGACGCAGATTCACCGCCGGGAGGTCTGCACGCCTAGGCTGGTGCGCATGCCCGCTCTGCCCGCATCACCCCTCGGCGGCGACGCTCTCGACCACCTCGGCGTGCGCCTGCACGAGGGCGGCGGGACGCTGCGCGTCTGGTCTCGGAACGCGTCGTCCGTCGAGCTCGTCGTCTTCGACGAGGACGACCTCGACTGGGAGACGGCCACGCTGCCGCTCGAGCGGCAGACC
>NZ_MJIR01000021.1:0-679 GCF_001878835.1 Microbacterium sp. AR7-10
CCGCTGACCATCTAGTCGTTCACTGATGATATATTCTAGTATGCACGGTGTCTGCACGTTTGTTGTTTTGAGTTCGTCGGCAGCGTCAGATGTGTATAAGAGACAGGTCGACGGGAACCGGGGGTGTCGGCAGCGGAGGTCAGCCGGCCTTCTTCTGCAACTCGCCGAGGCGACCGGTGGGCCGGAAGCCGAGGCGGGTGTTGACGGCGAGCATGTGCGCATTCGACGCGGCGTTGTAGGTGTAGATGCGCGGCGTCTCCGGGGAGTGGCGCTGCAGCATCCGCAGGTTCTCGAGCTTCACGCGCAGGCCGAGACGGTGGCCGCGGTCCTCGCGGCGCACGAGAGTGCCCCACTGGTCGTGCGATCGGCGTCAGCCGCCTCGGCCTCGATGTGCGCGAGCAGGGCGGAGCCGACACCCCGTCGACGATGGGCGAGCGGCACGGTCACGCCGAGGGCGGCTGAGCGCAGGTTGTCTTTCAGGCTCAGGGCGAGCGATCCGCCGCCCACGACCGCGCCGTCGAGCACGGCGACGTAGGTGCGACGCTCGGTGGTCTCGGAGCGCTGCTGCATCTCGGCGCGGCTCTCTTCGAGGGTCCAGATCAGCGCGTTCTCGCCCATGTCGGCGCGCTTGGCCTCGGCATAGGCCTGCCACCACAGATTGTGCTCGACGGTGTGGAAC
>NZ_MJIR01000022.1:0-930 GCF_001878835.1 Microbacterium sp. AR7-10
TCCTCGTTCCGGTATGAGTTTGTGCCGCTCAGCACGCGGGTGATGCGGCAGAAACTCATACCGGAACGAGGAGCGGTGTGCGGGGGAGGCGGCGTCAGCCCAGGCCGACGGGGATGAGGGCGTGGGCGACGGCGTAGATCGCGACCCCTGCGAGCGCACCCACCACGGTGCCGTTCAGCCGGATGTACTGCAGGTCGCGGCCCACCATGAGCTCGATCTTCTCCGTCGTCTCGGCCGGATCCCACTTCTCGACGGTGTCGGTGATGATGGATGCGATGTCGTGGCGGTACCGATCGACGAGGAAGACCGCGGCATCCGTCGCCCAGCCGTCGACCCGCGCCTGCAGCACGGGATCAGTGGCCAGGCGCTGTCCGACCTCGGCGATCGCGGTGGCCGCTCTGCGGCGCAGCCCGCTCTGCGGATCGGCCAGTGCGTAGAGCAGGCCGGCCTTGGCGGTGTTCCAGGCCTGCGCCGCGAGCTCGCCCACGCGCGGGCTGTCGAACAGCGTCGTCTTGGCGCTCTCCAGCCGCTCGCGCATCGCATCGTCGTGCTGCAGTCCGTCGGCGAGGCGCGCGAGGTAGCCGTCGAGGGCGATGCGGGCCGGATGCTGCGGATCGGCGTGCACGGCGCGGACGAACTTCAGGGCCTCGCTGTACGCCGTCTCGTCGACGAAGCGGTGAGCCAGGCGCGGGACCCATGACGGCAGGCGGCGGGAGATCAGCCCCTGGAACGCCGCGGCGTTGTTCTCGAGCCAGGCGCCGAGACTGTCCACGGCGAGGTCGACGGCGCCGCGATGCGCATCCGCCTCGACGATGCGCTGCAGCCAGGTGCCCGCCGACGGCGCCCAGTCGGGCTCGATGAGGTGCTCGCGCGCGAGGTCGGCGATCAGGCTCTGCACGTCATCGTCGCTCAGCGCGCGCAGCACGGCGG
>NZ_MJIR01000023.1:0-1155 GCF_001878835.1 Microbacterium sp. AR7-10
CGCCGCCGGGCACACCTCATACGTGCGTCGTGAGCCGATCGGGGTGATCGGTCAGGTCACCCCTTGGAACTACCCGCTGAACATGGCGGTGTGGAAGATCGCCCCCGCGCTCGCCGCCGGCAACACGGTCGTGCTCAAGCCCGCCGAGTCGACCCCGCTGTCGACCCTGCTGCTCGCCGAGATCGTCGCCGAGCACACTCCCGCCGGCACGCTGAACGTCGTGCTGGGCGGGCGCGAGACGGGGGCGGCGCTCGTCGCGCATCCCGTGCCGCAGATGGTCGCCATCACCGGATCGGTGCGGGCGGGCATGGCGGTCGCCGCGTCGGCGGCATCCGACCTGAAGCGCGTCCACCTCGAACTCGGCGGAAAGGCGCCCGCCGTCGTGTTCGACGACGCGTCGATCGAGAAGGCCGTGGAGGCCATCGTCACCGCCGCGTTCTTCAACGCCGGCCAGGACTGCACCGCGGCCACCCGCGTGATCGCGCACTCGTCTGTGCACGACGAGCTGGTGAGGGCACTGGTGGCGCGCACGAAGACCCACGCCCGCACCGGCGCGCCGCACGAGGACGGCGTGCTGTTCGGTCCGCTCTCCAGCGCGGCGCAGCTCGCACAGGTGCAGGGCTTCATCGACCGGCTGCCCGCGCACGCCACGATCGAGACCGGCGGACGCCGCCAAGGCGAGACGGGGTACTTCTTCGAGCCGACGATCGTGTCGGGCATGCGGCAGGACGACGAGGCGGTGCAGAACGAGGTGTTCGGTCCCGTGCTCACCGTGCAGGCGTTCGACACCGACGACGAAGCCCTCGCCATGGCGAACGGGGTGCGCTACGCGCTCGCCGCGTCGATCTTCACCCGCGATCACGGCAGGGCGATGCGCTTCACCCGCGACCTCGACTTCGGCTGCGTGTGGGTGAACACGCACATCCCGTTCGTGTCGGACATGCCGCACGGCGGCTTCAAGCACTCCGGCTACGGCAAGGACCTCTCGCAGTACGGCTTCGACGAGTACACGCGCATCAAGCACGTGATGACCGCGCTCGACTGACGCCGGCCGCACCGTTCCTTCGAATCGCTTGACTCTGTCTCTTATACACATCTCCGAGCCCACGAGACGCGGAGTAATCTCGGATGCCGGCTTCTGCTTGAAAAAAAAAA
>NZ_MJIR01000024.1:0-70683 GCF_001878835.1 Microbacterium sp. AR7-10
CAGCGACAGCTCGGAGTACCCGCGGATCGACGCGAGCGGCGTGCGCAGCTCGTGGCTGGCATCCGCCACGAACCGCCGCATGCGCTCCTCGTTGCGCTGACGCGCCGAGAGCGATGAGTCGACGTGGTCGAGCAGGGTGTTCAGCGCCACTCCCACCCGGCCGACCTCGGTGCGCGGGTCGGCCTCGTAGTCCGGCACCCGCTCGGTGATGCTCACCTCGCCGCGATCGAGTGGCTGCCCGGCGACGCGTGACGCGGTCGCTGCCACCGCGCGCAGCGGTCGCAGCCCCATGCTGATGGTGAGCGCGGTGGTGAGGGCGAGCAGGATCAGCCCGCCGAGGGTCGCCAGGGCTATCACCGTGAACAGCGACGTCATGGTGTGCTGCACCTCGGCACGGGGGAGCCCCGTGATGACCACCACGCCGTTCTCGGTGCGGTCGACCATCACCCGGAACGAGCCGACGTCGTGCAGCGTGACCGTCGCGGAGTCGGACTCCTGCAGTGCCGCGGTGAGCGTCAGCAGATCGCGGGCGGGGAGGTCGCGACGGGATTCGGGGGTGACGATCACGCCCGAGGCGGGTGTGTCGGGAGGCAGGACGGCGAGCAGCAGATTGCCGGTCTGCACGATGCCGCCGCTGACCGCGTTCTCGGCGGTGAGGGGCTCACCGCGCAGCTCCGCCGCCGTGGCGCGGCTGGCGACCAGAGCCGTCGTGACTTTCGAGGTGGCGACGAGCTTCCTCTGCAGATCGTCCTCGAGGGTCTTGCCGAGCGTCGCGCTGGTGATGATCGCGACGATCACGAGGATGAGCGAGACGAACCCGATCACCGCGGCCATCAGCCGCGCCTGAAGGCTCAGCGGGTGCGGGAGCATGGGCTACTGCGGCGACTTGATCATGTAGCCGACACCGCGCACGGTGTGCAGCAGCGGAGTGCGGCCGGCGTCGATCTTCTTGCGCAGATACGAGATGTACAGCTCGACCACCGACGACTTGCCGCCGAAGTCGTAGCTCCACACCCGGTCGAGGATCTGCGCCTTCGACAGCACGCGCCGCTCGTTGCGCATCAGGAAGCGCAGCAGCTCGAACTCCGTGGCGGTGAGCTCGATCTCGTCGTCTCCGCGGATCACCTCGTGGCTGTCCTCGTTGAGCGAGAGGTCGGCGACTCGGAGGATCGACTGCTCGTCGTCGGTCTGCCCCTGGCCGGAGCGGCGGATGACGGCCCGCAGCCGTGCGATGACCTCTTCGAGGCTGAACGGCTTGGTGACGTAGTCGTCGCCACCCGCGGTGAGCCCGGCGATGCGGTCGGCGACGGCATCCTTCGCCGTGAGGAAGACGACGGGCACGAGATTGCCGGATTCTCTCAGCCGGCGCAGCACGCTCATGCCGTCGAGGTCGGGCATCATGACGTCGAGCACCAGGGCATCCGGTTCGAAGTCGCGGGCGACCTGCAGCGCCTCCAGGCCCGAGGCCGCGGTGCGCACCTCCCAGCCCTCCATGCGCAGGGCCATGGCGAGCAGGTCGGTGAGCATCGGCTCGTCGTCGACCGCGAGGATGCGCAGCGGGGTTCCGTCGGGACGGCGCAGATCAGGATGCTCACTGCTCATGGCACCATTCTGCGCTCGTCTTCGCCGAGATTCCCTTGCATCTCCTATGCGTCACCTGTGGGTGTTGCGGGAGCGGGACATGCATCGGGCTCGGGACGGCGTGCGAGCGCCGTCCCGAGCCCGGGTTGCGGTCAGTGGGTGTCGACGGCGGGGATCTCGGTGCGGTCGCCTGACCAGAGGGTGTGGAAGGTGCCTTCCTTGTCGATGCGGCGGTAGGTGTGTGCGCCGAAGAAGTCGCGCTGGCCCTGGATGAGGGCGGCGGGCAGGCGCTCGGCGCGGATGCCGTCGTAGTACGACAGGGAGGAGGAGAACGCGGGGGCGGGGATGCCGGCCTGGGCGGCGGCGATGACGACGCGGCGCCATGACGCCTGTCCGCGGGAGAGCGCCTCGGCGAAGTACGGGGCGGTGAGCAGGGCGGGCAGGTCGGGTTCGGCGGCGTACGCGTCGGCGATGCGGTTGAGGAACTGGGCGCGGATGATGCATCCGGCGCGCCAGATCTTCGCCACGGCGCCGAGGTCGATGCTCCAGCCGTATTCGGTGGCTCCGGCGCGGATCTCGTCGAAGCCCTGGGAGTACGCGACGATCTTCGATGCGTACAGGGCCAGGCGCACGTCTTCGATGAAGGCGTCCACGTCGTCCACGGTGAACTCGCCCTCGGGGCCGGGCAGGTGGGCGGCGACGGCGCGCTGCTCGGGGTGGGAGGAGAGGGAGCGGGCGAAGGTGGCCTCGGCTATGCCGGAGACGGGAACGCCGAGGGCGAGCGCGGTCTGCACGGTCCACGCCCCGGTGCCCTTGGCGCCGGCCTGGTCGACGATGACGTCGACCAGCGGCTGGCCGGTCTCATGGTCGATCTGGCGCAGCACCTCGGCGGTGATCTCGATCAGGTACGACTCGAGCTCGCCGGTGTTCCACTCGGCGAAGATGTCGGCGATCTCGGCGGGGGATCTGCCCGTGCCGCGACGGATCAGGTCGTAGGCCTCGGCGATCAGCTGCATGTCGGCGTACTCGATGCCGTTGTGCACCATCTTCACGAAGTGACCCGCGCCGCCGTGACCGACGTGCGTGACGCACGGCTCGCCCTCGGCGACCGCGGCGATCGACTCCAGGATCGGACCGAGCGTCACCCAGGACTCATCCGACCCGCCGGGCATGATGCTCGGCCCCAGCAGCGCACCCTCCTCACCGCCGGAGATGCCCGCGCCGACGAAGTTGATCCCCGTCTCACGCACTGCCTTCTCCCGGCGGATGGTGTCGGGGAAGTACGCGTTGCCGCCATCGACGATGATGTCGCCCGGCTCGAACACCCGCACGAGCTCATCGATCACCGCATCCGTGCCGAGCCCCGCCTTGACCATGATGATCGCCGTGCGCGGCTTCTGCAGCGACGCCGCGAACTCCTCGTACGAGAACGTCGGCACGAAACCCGCCTCCGGGTGCAACGCCACCAGATCATCCGTCTTCGCCCGCGAGCGGTTCAGCACCGCCACCGTGTTGCCCTCCCGGCTGGCGAGATTACGGGCCAGATTCGAACCCATGACGGCGAGTCCGACGACTCCGATATTGGCTGCAGCAGTGGGCACAGGGATCTCCTCGGTGATGAAGGTTGTGATCTCAGGGTATCGGTGGATGAAGGGTCAGAATTCGTTCGTGTCATCCGGCCTGGGACGCCGCTCGGCGACCAGGCGGCGGGTGACGGAGATGTCGCGATCTCCCAGGCCGCGGTCGACGATCTCGTCGAAGGCGGCGCGCAGGGCGGGCAGCAGAACCGCGTCGGTGCCGGTGCCGGCGGCGATGTCTGCCGCGAAGCGCAGGTCCTTGACCATGTACTTCGCCATGCCGCTGGCCGAGTCGTCGCCGGTCACGAGCTTGGAGTGCCTGGCCTCGAGCAGTCGCGACCCCGCGTATCCGCCGGCGAGCAGCGACCACATGCGGTCGAGATCGATGCTCGAGCGGTCCGCGAGCACGGTCGCCTCGCCGAGGGCCAGGATCGTGGCCGACACGACGAGCTGATTGCACGCCTTGGCCACCTGGCCGGCCCCGAGGGGGCCCAGGTGCACGGCGGTTCCGCACGGGGCGAGCACCTCGGCCGCGAGGGCGGTGTCGGCCTCGGCGCCGCCCAGCATGATCGAGAGGGTGCCGGCCCTGGCGCCGTCCTCACCGCCCGACACCGGGCAGTCGACCAGACGCACCCGGCCGGAGGTCTGCGCGTGCAGCCTGTCGCCGAGCGCGCGCACGGCCGGTGCCGACGACGTCGACGCGATGAGGATCAGCAGGTCTCGGTCGCCGGCGAGCAGTCCGTCGGGTCCGTCCAGCAGCTGCTCCAGCTCGGGCAGATCCGGCAGCACGCTCACCATCACGTCGACGCACATCGCGAGCTCCCGCGGCGACTCGGCCCAGGTCGCACCGGCGGCGACGAGCTCGGGCTGCGGGCGGCGGGCGTGGATGACGAGCTCGCCGCGCTCGGCGAGCAGGCGTTCGGCCATCGGACGCCCCATCGAACCCAGGCCGATGATGCCGACGGTCGCGGAGGATGCGTTCATCACCCCACGATAACAGAGTCCAACTCAATGGACGCTGTTCATATGGCTGTATTCCGGCTAGGCTGTGGATGCGTTCGTTCAAGGGAGAGAACATGACCGACACCCAGACCAGGCTTCGTGCGGTGGCAGCCGTGCCGTTGAGCGAGTCGCTGTGCCAGCTCATCGAGCACCTGGAGCCGCGAGTCGAGATGATCCGCGACCACTCCCTCACCCATCCGATGCGCGGCCCCGCCGACTGGTCGGGCGACCCCGAGCACGTCCGGACGGTGCAGCAGCAGGCCGCCTTCGAGGCGATGGTCGACTCGGCCGACGCTCTGTTCGGCATCCCCGATGTCGACCCGGCCGCGCTGGCGAGGACCGTCGACGCGAACCCGGGCCTGAGATGGGTCATGACCACGGCGGCGGGCGGCGGCAGCCAGATCCAGGCGGCGGGCCTCGACAGCGCCGCTCTCGATCGGATCGTGTTCACCACCAGCGCGGGGGTGCACGCGGGCCCGCTCGCCGAGTTCGCCGTGCTCGGTGTGCTCGCCGGGGCGAAGGATCTGCCGCGTCTGCAGGCCGACCAGGCGGGGAAGCGCTGGAGCGAGCGGTGGGAGATGCGGCAGGTCGACGAGATGACCGTGCTGGTCGTCGGCCTCGGCGGCATCGGGGCGGAGTGCGCGCGGCGCTTCAAAGCCCTCGGCGCGACGGTCTGGGGAACGACCCGCTCGGGAGAGCCCGTGGACGGCGTCGACAGGCTGGTGCCGCTGGACGATCTCGTGACGGCAGCGGGGCAGGTGGATGCCATCGTGGTGGCGCTTCCCGGCACCGCGCAGACGCATCATCTGATCGGACCCGAGGTGTTCGCCGCGCTGCGACCCGGCGTGATCTTCGCGAGCGTCGGACGCGGCACCGCGGTCGATGAGGGCGCGCTGCTCGAGGCGCTCGACGACGGCCGTGTGGCGTACGCGGCGATGGACGTCTTCGAGGTCGAGCCTCTCCCGAGCGGCTCCGCGCTGTGGAATCACCCGCGCGTGCTGGTCAGCCCGCACACCGCGGCCCTGAGTTCGAAGGAGGAGGAGCGCATCGCCCGCCGCTTCGCCGAGAACGCGGCGCGCCTGCTGGATGGTCTGCCGTTGCGTGCGGCGGTCGATACTGTCGAGTTCTACTGACCGCCGGCGACGCGCCGGCAGCACCGGGAGGGGCAGCGTGGCACGAGAAGAGGATTCCCGCGAGAGCAGGGACCCGGCGCCCGCGGTGACGCGGAGCATCCGCCTGCTCGGGCTGCTTGCAGCGGCCGAGCCGCGCACCCTCACCGAGCTCGCGGGCGAGCTCGGTCTGGCGAAGTCCTCGACCGCGAACCTCTGCCTCGCCCTCGAGGCCGGGGGGATGATCCAGCGCACGCCCGCCGGATATCGGCTGGGCCTGCGCACCGCCGAACTGGGCGGGGCATTCGCCGCCCAGTTCAACCAGGTGCGCGAGTTCTACTCCGTGTGCGAGGCGTCCGAGGTGCTCTCCGGCGAGCTCGTGCAGGTCGCGCTGCTCGACGGAGCGGAGTCGCTCTACCTCGCCAGACACGAGGGATCGCGCTCCCTGCGGCTGGGCACCCCGCTGGGCTCGCGTCTGCCGGCCGCGCTCTCCGCCACGGGGCGCGCGCTGCTCATGTCGATGTCGGACGACGAGGTCGTCGCGCTGCTCGGCCACGATGCCGTCTTCCCGCAGCTCACCGAGCGGGGAGCGCGCAACATGACCGAGCTCCTCGAGGTGCTCGCCGCGGCGCGGCGGCGGGGGTGGGCGCTGGACGCGGAGGAATCCTTCCGCGGGGTCGTCGGCGTCGCCGTGCCCCTGGAGCCGTGGGCGCCGTCCGACCCGGCCCTGGCCCTCGGAGTGGCGATCCGCGCACCCGAGGCGGACTTCGAGCGGATCGAGCGGGTGGGCGAGGCCCTGCGCGCGGCCGCCCGTCAGCTGACGAACCCGTTCAGCGCTGCCGCCCGTCGCTGACCCGCCGACCGGACTCGCCCGTCGGTCCGCACTGTCGCGCGTGCGCATTGTCGTGCGTCCACCCTGAGTCCAAAGGATTGAACATCGTTCACTGGGCTGGTATCGTCGTCGTGACGTTGATGCGCAGCCGATCGAAGGAGATGGCCATGACCGACCCCCGCACCACCAGACCCGCGCCCACGGACGATCCCGAATACGCCGCGAACCTCCGCCGCGCGACACTGGCGTCCAGCGTCGGCAGTGCGCTGGAGTACTTCGACTTCGCGCTGTACGGCCTGTCGACCGCGCTGATCTTCAATGTGCTGTTCTTCCCGCAGGACGACCCGGCAATGGCCACCGTCGCCGCATTCGCGACATTCGGGGTCGGCTTCCTGGCCCGCCCCTTCGGCGGTCTGTTCTTCGGCGTGCTGGGCGACAGGCTCGGCCGCAAGTGGGTGCTCGTGGCGACCATCGTGCTGATGGGCGGCGCGTCCACCGCGATCGGTCTGCTCCCCACCTACGAGGCGATCGGCGTGTGGGCTCCCGTGCTGCTGGTGATCATGCGTCTGCTGCAGGGCTTCGGGGCAGGAGCCGAGCAGGCCGGCGCGACGGTGCTGATGGCCGAGTACGCGCCGGTGCGCCGTCGCGGCTTCTTCGCTGCGCTGCCGTTCATCGGCATCCAGGCGGGCACTCTTCTCGCGGCGCTCGTCTTCAGCCTCATCAGCCTGCTGCCGACCCAGGCCCTGCTCAGCTGGGGCTGGCGCGTGCCGTTCCTGGCATCCTTCGCCCTGATCCTGCTCGCCCTCTTCATCCGGATGCGGCTGCGCGAGACCCCCACCTTCGTCGAGCTCGAGAAGCACGAGCAGATCGCCGACCGGCCGATCCGCGACATCTTCACGCACGGTCTGCCCGGCGTGATCGTCGGAATCGGTCTGCGCATGGCCGAGAACGGCGGCTCCTACATGTTCCAGACGCTGGGCCTGGCCTTCTTCGTCGCCGTCGCCGGCGACTCCGCCGACAAGAGCCTGCTCACCTGGGGCGTCACGATCGGCTCCCTCATCGGCGTCTTCTCGGTGCCGTTCGCCGGACACCTGTCCGATCGTCTCGGACGCCGGACGGTGTACCGCTTCGGCGCCGTCTTCATGCTGATCTACACGTTCCCGGCCTGGTGGATGCTGTCGCTGGGCGACCACGCGCTGGCCATCGGCGTCATCGCCGTCGGCATCGGCGTCGCGGTCTGCACGATGCTCGGACCGCAGTGCGCGATGCTCCCGGAGCTCTTCGGCAATCGCCACCGCTACCTCGGTGTGGCCATGGCCCGCGAGATCTCGGCGGTGCTGGCCGGCGGGCTGGCCGGTGTCCTCGGTGCGTACCTGATCGCCGTCAGCGACGCGAACTGGATCCTGCTCGCCAGCTACATGGCCGTGCTCGCCCTCATCACCACGGCCTCGACCTTCCTGGCGCCCGAGACGCTGCGGCGCGACCTCACCCGCATCGACGACGCCATCAAGGTGTCGCGCGCGGAGGCGGGAGACGACGTCTACGCCACCACGGTGTCGATCACGGCGGTCGGACGATGATCCCGCGCGGCATCGCGGCGTTCGACCTCACCGGGCGCACCGCCCTGGTCAGCGGGTCGGGCCAGGGGATCGGCCGCGCGCTGGCCGAGGGCCTGGCCGCCGCCGGCGCGCGGGTGATCGTGCACGGCCGAGATGGCGCGAAAGCCGCCACCGCCGCCGCGGAGATCACCGAGAGCACCGGCGTCGCGGCGCTCAGCGTCGCCTTCGACCTCACCGACTCCGCCGCGGTCGACGACGGCATCGCCGAGGTGGAGCGGATGGTCGGCACTCCCGACATCCTCGTCAACAACGCCGGCGTGCAGCGCCGGGCGCCGATCGCCGAGTTCAGCGATGAGGACTGGGATGCCCTGGTCGCGACCAATCTGTCCGGAGCCTTCCGCCTCTCCCGCGGGGTGGCGCGGGGCATGGTCGCGCGCGGCTCGGGCAAGATCATCTCGATCGGCAGCGTGCAGTCCCAGCTCGCCCGCCCTTCGATCGCGGCGTACTCGGCCACGAAGGGTGCGATCGTCATGCTGACCAAGGGCCTGTGCGCCGACCTCGCGCCCCACGGCATCCAGGCCAACGCGATCGCGCCGGGCTATTTCGAGACCGCGCTCACGCGCCCGCTCGTCGACGACGAGGAGTTCTCGGCATGGGTGCGCTCGCGCACGCCCGCGGGTCGATGGGGCGATGTGCAGGATCTCGTCGGCGCACTCGTCTTCCTCTCAGCGCCGGCGAGCGATTTCGTCAACGGACAGACGCTGTTCGTCGACGGCGGCATGACGGCGGTGGTCTGATGCTCATCGGCCGGGTCCGCACGGTCGACGGCATCCGGTGGGTGCGCGACGACGGCGGCCGCACGCGAGGCATCGAGGACCCGTTCGCGGCGTTCGCCGAGGGTCGCGAGCCCGCGGGCGGCGACGCGCTCGTGAGCGGCGAGACGGCGACCCCGTGCGATCCGGTGGTGCTCGTCGGCATCGCCCAGAACGGGGCGGGTCATCCCTCGCCCGTGCAGGCCTGGTTGAAGAGCCCGCGCACCGTGGTCGCCTCCGGCGTCGCGGTGCGGCTGCGCCGGGATGCCGGCGACGCGGTCGCCGAGGGCGAGATTGCCGTGGTCATCGGGCGGTCGACCGAGGGGCTGACGGCCGCGAACGCGCACGAGTACGTGCTCGGCATCACCGCCGTGAACGACCTGTCGAGCCCGGACCGGGCCGAATCGGACCCGCGCAACTTCGAGTCCAAATCGGGGGAGGGGTACACCCCGCTCGGCCCCTGGATCGACACCGGCGCAGACCTCGACGACATCGCGCTCGAGATGGCCACCGCCGGGACGACCGTCGTGTCCACGACAGCGAGCGAGCTGCCGGTGGCGATCCGCGACTGTCTCGCGTACGTCGCCGGCTGGACGCCCCTGGGACCCGGCGATGTCGTGATGACCGGAGCGCCCCATTCTCAGGTGCCGGTGGGTCCGGACGACGCGCTGAGCATCACCGTGGGACGGGTCACCCTGTCCACCGCGTTCATCTGAACGACGGGTATCTGAAGATCGGGCCGCAGGCCGAGAGGAGCAGGACATGACGAATCCGGGTGTGATCGCGTACAGCGCTGGCGACCTGCGCGTCGAAGACATCGGCACGCCGACGCCGAGGCGGGACGAGGCGATCGTCGACATCGCCTACGGCGGGGTGTGCGGATCGGATCTGCACTATTGGCGGCACGGTGCCGCGGGTGCATCCGTGCTGCGCGAGCCGATGGTCCTCGGGCACGAGGTGTCGGGGGTCGTGTCCGTCGCCGCGGCCGACGGAACGGGACCCGCCGAGGGAACCCGCGTCACCGTGCATCCCCTGACCCCGCACGGGGATGGGCGCACACCGTGGCCGTCGCACCGTCCCAACCTGGCCCCCGCATCGAGCTATCTCGGCTCCGCGCTGCACCTGCCGCACACGCAGGGCGCGTTCGCGGCCCGTGTGGCGCTGCCCGCGCGCATGCTCTTCGACCTGCCCGACACCCTCGATCTGCGCACGGCCGCGCTGGCTGAGCCCGCGGCGGTCGCGTGGCACGCCGTGCACCGCGTCGGCACCGTCGCCGGCCGCAGCGTCGCGGTGATCGGCGCCGGCCCCATCGGCCAGCTCGCCGCAGCCGCAGCACAGGGCCTGGGTGCCGCGCACGTGACGGTCACCGACCTGCACCCGGCGCCGCGGGAGATCGCCGTCCGGCGCGGGGCTCACGCCCTCGACGCCAGGGATGCCGACGCGATCTTGCAGCTGCACGCCGACGTCGTCATCGAATCCAGCGGCACCGTCCCCGGGCTCGAGGCCGCGGTCAGCGCGGCCGCTCGCGGCGGCGACGTCGTGCTCCTCGGGCTCCAGGCGGCAGGTCAGGTCCCCGCGCCGATGGCGACCGCGATCACGCGCGAGCTCAGCCTGCACGGCTCCTTCCGCTTCGGCGACGAGTTCGGCGAGGTGATCGACGCACTGGCATCCGGAGCGATCGACGTCACCGGCGTGATCAGCCATGTCCGTGCCGTGCAGCGCACCGATGACGCCGTCGACGCATTCGAGATCGCGGCCGATGCGTCGCGTTCGTGCAAGGTGCTCCTCGCCTTCGGGGCCGACCGCTGATGACGGCGGCGGAGCCCGTGATCCTCGCGCTCGAGGCCAGCACCACCTCCGCGAAGTGCCTGATCCTCGACACGCGCACCGGCGCCGTGGATGTGCGCTCCCGTCGCTTCAGCGATGAGGGCCCGGCGCGCGACGCGGATGCCGTCACCGCCGAGCTGTTGGCGCTCGGCCGCGAAGCCGCCGCCGGGCGCCGCGTCGACGTCATCGCCCTGTCGAGCACGTGGCACGGCATGACCCTGCGCCACCAGGACCTCAGCGCCGTCACCCCGGTCTACGAGTGGCCGTACACGGGGGCCCACGGCGAAGCCGCGCGTCATCGCGCCGACCCGGAGTTCACCTCGTGGTTCCGCCGGCGCACCGGATGCCTGGTGAACGCCAGCTATCCCGCCTTCAAACTCGCGAAGCTGGTTCGCGACGGACTCGACCCGCGCGGGCTGCTCATGCTCGACCAGGGTGGGCTGATCTTCGCCCGCCTGACCGGCCGCATCTGGACGAGTCTGTCGACGGCGTCAGGTACCGGGATGCTGTCGATCGACACGGGGGAGTGGGATGCCGACGTGCTGCAGCATCTCGGCATCGCCGCCGTCGGGCTGCCGGAGCTGCGGCCGCACAGTGCGTGGGCGCCGCTGCAGCCCGAGGGGGCCGCGCTGCTCGGTCAGCCCGTCGGCACGCCCGTGCTGGTGCCGGGCCCGGACGGAGGGCTCAACCAGATCGGGGACCGGGCCTCCTCGATCGGCGACATGACCTTCTCGATGGGCACGAGCGGCGCGCTGCGCATGACGACCGACCGGCCCGTGATCCGTCCCGACACCGGGGTCTGGACCTACCGCTCACCGGCGGGATGGCTCAGCGGCGCCGCCACCAGCGGATGCGGCAACTGCGTGGACTGGGCCAGGCGGCGCCTCTTCCCCGACCTCGACTATGCGAGGCTGGAGTCGCTGCTGGATCCCGCCCGGACGGATCTGCCGGTGTTCCTCCCGTTCCTGTTCGGCGAGCGCAGTCCGGGCTGGGATGACCGCCGACGCGGCGGATTCATCGACGTCGAGCCGCAGCACTCCGCCGCCGACCTGTACCAGTCCGTGCTGCACGGCATCCTCTACTCGCTGCAGCACTGCCTCACCGAGCTGGTCGCCCTGAACGGTGCACCGCGGCGCGTGGTGCTCTCGGGCGGGGTGCTCTCGTCGCCGTACTGGTCGCAGCTCGCCGCGGACGTGTTCGGGATGCCCCTGGAGGTGTCCGATCTGCAGCACACCAGCCTCGTCGGCGCGACGCGGCTGGCCCTCGAGCACGCGGGTGCGGATCCCGACCACCCCGCGCTGCGGGCGTCGGAGCCTCGGGTCATCCTGCCGGACCTGTCTCGCACCGCCCTGCTCGACGTGCAGCGCGAGCGCTATCTCCGCGCCTACGACCGCACGAGGCCCGCCGAAGACCTCGCCCTCGTGCCGGGCGGAATCTGACCGCGCCGAGGAGCGCCCGAACCTGAACGCCGTCTGTTAGCGTGTGCCCACGGATCGGTCGCACACCGTGGCCGACGAGCACCAGGGAAGATCTCACATGGACGACTGGACCCAGACCCTCACCGCAGGACCGCTGCTGCTCATCGCCGGCGGCGCGATCGCCCTGATCCTCGTGCTGATCATCGGCTTCAAGCTGCACGCGTTCCTCACTCTCGTGATCGTCTCGCTGCTCACCGCCATCGTGGCGGGCATCCCGATCGATCAGGTGGTGCCGGTCGCGCTCGGCGGCTTCGGCAGCACCCTCGCGAGTGTGGCGCTGCTCGTCGGACTCGGAGCCATGCTCGGCAGGCTGATCGAGCACTCCGGGGGCGCGCATGCGCTCGCCGACAGGTTCGTGCAGGTCTTCGGCGAGAGGCGCGCGCCGTTCGCCCTCGGTGTGGCGTCGCTGATCCTCGGGTTCCCGATGTTCTTCGATGCCGGTCTGATCATGATGCTGCCGATCATCTTCGCCGTGGCGCGACGCGTATCGGGAAACAACGTGCTGCTCTACGGCTTCCCCGCCGCCGCCGCCTTCTCGGTGATGCACGTCTTCCTGCCTCCGCACCCGGGCCCGGTCACCGCATCGGCGGCCTACGAGGCGAACATCGGACTGGTGCTGCTGGTCGGCCTCGTCGTGGCGCTTCCGGTCTGGTACCTCTCGGGCTACCTGTGGGGGAAGTTCGTCGGCAGTCGCTGGATCCTGCCGGTGCCGTCGCTGTTCGGCAGTGAGGACAGGGATCAGCCGTCGAACCCGCCGAAGGTGTCGACGATCATCATGCTGCTGCTGCTGCCGATGCTTCTCATCTTCCTCAACACGGGGCTCACCACGCTGGGCAGCGCGGGCGTGATCGACTCCTCCGAGCTCTGGGCGCAGTCGCTGATCTTCATCGGTCAGTCGCCGGTCGCGCTGACCATCACCGTGCTCGTCGCGCTCGTGGCGCTCGGCTGGCGACGCGGCGAACACGGCACCGCCCTGGAGAAGATCGTCGATTCGTCGCTCGGGCCCATCTGCTCCGTGGTGCTGATCACCGGAGCCGGCGGGATGTTCGGCGGGGTGCTGCGCTCGTCCGGCATCGGCGAGGCGCTCTCCGACACGCTGAGCGGCGTGGGTCTGCCCGTGATCGTCGCGGCGTACATCATCGCCGTCGTGCTGCGCGTCGCGCAGGGCTCGGCAACCGTCGCCCTGGTCACCGCGGCGGGCCTCATCGCTCCCGCCGTGCTCGGTGGCGACTTCAACCCCCTCGAGGTGGTCGCCATCACCCTCGCCACGGCGGCCGGCTCGGTGTTCGCCAGCCACGTGAACGACTCCGGGTTCTGGCTGGTGGGACGCCTGATGGGGATGGACGTCAAGACCACGCTGAAGACGTGGACGGTGCAGCAGACCATCCAGTCGGTTCTCGCCTTCGCGATCGTGCTGGTGGTGTACCTGCTCGCGTCGCTGTTCTGAGCGGCGCCCGGGTCAGTCCTCGCGGTAGCCCGTGCGTCCCATCGAGAACATCGCGGCGAACGACGACACGACACCGCAGACGGCGATCGCGCCGATGACCCAGAGGATGACGTGCGAGAGGAAGGCGGCATCGAGCATGCCCACAGCCTATCGAGCTTTCGGGTACGATGGAGGAGTTCCTCGGCGAGGGAGCGCGCATGCGCGCATCCGTTATCGACGCGGTGACGTGAGCCCGGTGGCCGGCTGAATCCTTCAGCCGCTCAGCGTCTCGTCTCCTCGTGTCCGCACCGAGGCTTCCGAGACCATGACCACCGCGAGGCACCGTCCCGCGCCCGAAGGAGAACAACATGTCTGACGAGAACAAGGTCGTCGCCGAGACCCGCACGAGCTTCGGCAAGGGCTTCGCCCGCCGTCTGCGCGCTGCCGGGAAGATCCCCGCCGTGATCTACGGCCACGGCACCGACCCCGTGCACGTCGCGCTGCCCGGCCACCAGGTGTCGCTCATCATCCGCCGCGCCAACGCGCTTCTCGACCTCGAGGTCGACGGCACCTCGCAGCTCGCCCTCGTCAAGGACGTGCAGCGTGACCCGGTGCAGCAGATCATCGAGCACATCGACCTGCTCGTGGTGAAGAAGGGCGAGAAGGTCGCCATCGACCTCCCCGTCGTCGTCACGGGCGAGTCGTTCGCGGGCACCATCGTGGCGCTCGACGCCGCGACCCTCGCCGTCGAGGCCGAGGCCACGCACATCCCCGAGAACGTCGAGGTCTCGGTCGAGGGCCTCGAGGAGGGCGCGCACATCACCGCCGCCGACGTGAAGCTCCCCAAGGGTGTCACGCTCGTGGCCGACCCCGAGACCCTCGTGGTCGCGATCTCCGTCCCGGCCGCTCCGGCCGAGGACGACACCGCCGCCGAGGCTCCGGCCGAGGAGGCCGCCGCGGAGTGATCCGCTGACGATCCAGTCGGAGGGGGCGCGAGTTGATCGCGTCCCCTCCGTCATATCCGCACGAGAGGATGCGAATGACCACCACCTGGCTGATCGTCGGTCTCGGCAACCCTGGTCCGCGCTACGCGGCGACACGGCACAACATCGGGCAGATGGTCGTCGACGAGCTCGCCGAGCGTCGCGGCGAGCGGTTCCGAGAGCACAAGGCCGGTGCGCGTGTGGCCGAGACCCGGGTGCGTCCTGGCGGTGATCGCATCGTGCTGGCCAAGCCCAACTCGTTCATGAACACGTCCGGCACTCCGGTGGCGGCGCTGGCGAGGTTCTACTCGGTGGCGCCCGAGAACGTCGTCGTCGTGCACGACGAGCTCGACATCCCGTTCGACAGCATCCGCATGAAGATCGGCGGAGGGCACGGCGGGCACAACGGCGTCCGCGACATCGCGCGAACGCTCACCACTCCCGACTTCCTGCGGGTGCGGGCCGGCATCGGGCGGCCGCCAGGGCGGCAGGATCCGGCCGACTGGGTGCTCGCGCCGTTCGGGTCGGTCGAGCAGAAGACACTGCCGATCTTCATCTCGGACGCCGCGGATGCCGTGGAGCAGCTCGTCGACGAAGGGCTGCTGGCGGCGCAGCAGCGCCACCACTCGCGCTGAACGCCTGGTCCTCAGTCAGACCAGCGGGCGCCGATCAGACCAGTGGGTCGAAGGCGATGCCGTTGCCGATGCCGTACATGAGCGCCACGGCGAGGAAGAAGATCCCCGGGCCCAGTGCGGCGACGACGATCGCGGCGATGCCCATCCCTCGGCCGCGGCGACCAGCGACGGCGACGATCCCGCCGATCACGCCGAACAGCCCGAGCGCGGTGCCCAGCCAGAACATGATCTCCGCCCACAGCGTCTCGATGCGCGCGGGGGAGAGGGCGGCGATCCGGAAGTCACCGTTGCGGTCGATGAGATCGTCCACCGACACGGCGAGCCCGATCTGCAGAGCGAGCACTCCGGCCACGACGGGCGTGACGAGCGCGGCGACCAGAGCGGCCGCGAGCGACACGGCGCCCGTCGCGCGAGAGGGCGCGGGGGCGGGAGGTGCCGAATAGGCACCGATGGGCGCCTGATATCCGCCCACCGGCACGCGGTACGCTCCGGGCGGCGGCGGCTGGGCAGCAGGAGAGCTCGGCGCAGGCAGCCCGGGCGGCACGAAGGGATCGGTCATCTCGCTCCTCAGACGCGACGCAGCAGCCCGACGCGCTGGTAGACGTCCGCGAGGGTGGCGTCGGCGACCTCGTCGGCTCTGGCCGCGTTCGCGGCCAGGAGTCTGTCCAGCTCGGCCGGGTCGTCGAGCAGGGCGTTCGCGCGCTCGCGCACAGGACCGAATTCGTCCACGACGACCTCGGCCAGCCCCTTCTTGAAGTCGCCGTACCCACGACCGGCGTACTCGTCCTCGATCGAGCCCACCTGGCGGCCGGTGAGCGCGGCGTAGATCGTCAGCAGGTTCGACACCCCTGGCTTGTTCTCGCGGTCGAAGCGCACCGAGCCTTCGTTGTCGGTCACGGCGCGCATGATCTTCTTGGCGGACTTCGCCGGATCGTCGAGCAGCCACAGGACACCCGCGTCGCTCTCGGCCGACTTCGACATCTTCGAGGTCGGGTTCTGCAGGTCGTAGATGCGCGCGGTGTCCTTCTGGATCACCGGGGTGGGCACCGTGAAGGTCGTGCCGAATCGGCTGTTGAAGCGCTCAGCGAGGTCACGCGTCAGCTCGACGTGCTGCTTCTGGTCGTCGCCCACCGGCACCAGCTCACTCTGGTAGAGCAGGATGTCGGCGGCCATCAGCACGGGGTAGGTGAACAGGCCCACCGAGGTGGAGTCCTGGCCGTAGCGCTGCGACTTGTCCTTGAACTGGGTCATCCGCCCGGCCTCGCCGAAGCCGGTGATGGTGCTGAGAATCCAGGCGAGCTCCGCGTGCGCGCGCACGTGCGACTGCACGTACAGCGTCGACTTCGAGGGCTCGATGCCGGCGGCGATGTACTGGGCAGCCGTGCGACGGGTCTTCTCGCGCAGCTCTTCCGGGTTCTGCGGCACGGTGATCGCATGCAGGTCGACCACGGAGAAGAACGCGTCGTACGAGGACTGCATCTCACGCCACTGCAGAAGCGCCCCGATGTAGTTGCCGGCCTGGAGGGAGTCGGCGGAGGGCTGCATTCCGGAGTAGAGGCGTGGTCTGGTCACGAAGCAATCCTATGCGTCTCGGGTCGGTCCCCTGTCGCCCGGCGTCCCCGAGCCCGTGGCAGGGTCAGCAGGTGTAGTCCACGATCACCGGCGCGTGATCGCTCCAGCGCTCCGCGTAGGTCTCGGCGCGCGCGACGGTGTACCCGGTGGCGCGAGCAGCAAGCGGCGGGGTCGCCAGGTGGTAGTCGATCCGCCAGCCGCTGTTGTTGTCGAACGCCTTCCCGCGCATCGACCACCAGGTGTACGGACCGGGAACCTCGCCGTGATGCGCGCGACCCACGTCTATCCAGCCGAGCCCCAGCCCACCGCCCTCCGCCGCGAACGGGCGGGTGTCGCTGAGCTGCCCCACTATTCCCCGGCCGACGCCCTCCTGACCGACCACTCGCTCGCCGGCGGCGCCGAGGAGGCGATCGAAGTAGGCCCGCTCGCGTGCGAGGAAGCCGGACTTCTTCACGTTGCCCTTCCAGTTCAGGATGTCGAACGGGCGGTGGCCGACGTTGAGATCTCCGGTGACGAGCGCGTGCGCGTCGTCAGCGCCCAGCGACGCCATGCGCACGCTCATCGCGTCGAGGAACTTCCACTTCTCGTCCTGTTTCGGGGTGTCGGCCTCGCCGGAGTGCACGTAGGCGCTGACCACCGTGAGCGGCGCACCGCCGATCTGGAAGTCGGCCTCGATCCAGCGGCCCGCGGAATCGAAGTCGTCGGCGCCGAGCGCGGTGCGCGACGCGAGTGCCGGGGTGCGGCTGAGCACGGCGACGCCGGCCCTGCCCTTCGACGTGGCCTTGTCGTGCACGATCTGCCAGTCGGGGAACGCGGCCGCGAGATGCTCGTCGTCGGCGCGCACCTCCTGCAGCGTGAGGATGTCGACATCGGCCTGCTCGAGCCACCCGTGCATCCCGTTGCGGACGGCGGCGCGGACGCCGTTGACGTTGACGGAGGCGATACGCAGATGGGGCATGGCATCCAGCCTAACGACGGGATCGGGCATCCCGTCGCGGGCCCCGCGCGGCCGTCGCACGCAGCGGACGCAGCCCGCCGCTGTCGCGCACCGGCTCGTTGCGGTCGCCGGCGCTCAACGCGATCCAGGACGCCGCGAGCAGGATCACCGCCGCGATCACCCGGCACCACAGCAGAAGCCCGACGGTCACCGCGAAGGTCGCCAGCAGCGGGTTCCCCGGCGTGTGCGCGGCCAGCAGGCCGGCGCCGAGCTGCAGCACGGCGACCGCGATGCCGCCGAGCACGGCACCGGGCAGGATCCGCCGCCACCGCACGACCGCGCCGGTGAGGAAGCGCACCAGGGCGGCGATGGCCGCGACGTCGATCACGATGACGACGAGCACGGAGGAGATCGAGACCAGGGAGCGCACCAGCGCGCTCGGCACCTCCAGCCCGAGCATCTCGACCAGCGTGCGCAGAGCCCAGACGCCGCCGAAGCTGATCGCCGCGCCCAGCAGCAGGCTCATCCCGAACGCGAGCGCCGCCACGGCGTCGCGCAGTTTCAGCAGCACGTAGCTCCTGGTGTCGAACGGCAGACCGAAGATGCCGCGCACCGCGCGCCGGGTGAAGGTGACCGCGCCGATCCCGGTCCAGATGACGACGACAGCCGCGATGGCGCCGGTGAGGGTGAACGCACCGGTGGCCGAGGTGGCCACCTCGCGCACTGCGTCGGGGGCGACGATGGCATCCACCCCGATGAAGCCGGGGATGTAGCTGTTCACGATCCGGATCATGGCGTCGACCGCGACGTCGCTGCCGCCGACCCAGACACCGGCACCGGCGAAGGCGACGTAGAGCAGCGCGAACAGCGCGAACAGCGTCTGGTACGCCATGCCCGCCGAGAGCAGGAAGCCGTTGCGGCGCAGGAAGTGCCGCCACACACGCACCGGGAACAGAGCGGCGACCCGTCGCCCCCACACAGCAGCGCGCCCGGCTGAACGAGTCAGTCGGGCGCGCATCGCTCTGGCAGCGCTCAGCGCGGGCCGCCGCGCAGGACGGCCTTCTTGACCTCGGCGATAGCCTTGGTGACCTCGATCCCGCGGGGGCAGGCCTCGGTGCAGTTGAAGGTCGTGCGGCAGCGCCACACGCCCTCCTTGTCGTTGAGGATGTCCAGGCGCACGTCGCCCGCGTCGTCGCGCGAGTCGAAGATGAAGCGGTGCGCGTTCACGATCGCCGCCGGACCGAAGTACTGCCCGTCGGTCCAGAAGATCGGGCACGACGAGGTGCACGCGGCGCACAGGATGCACTTGGTGGTGTCGTCGAAGATCGCCCGGTCGGCGATGGACTGCACGCGCTCCTTGCCCTTCTCGGGGGAGGAGTTGGCGATGAGGAAGGGCTGCACCTCGCGGTAGGAGGCGAAGAACGGCTCCATGTCGACGATGAGATCCTTCTCCAGCGGCAGACCCTTGATGGCCTCGACGTAGATCGGCTTCGAGATGTCGAGGTCCTTGATCAGCGTCTTGCAGGCGAGGCGGTTGCGGCCGTTGATGCGCATCGCATCCGAGCCGCAGATGCCGTGGGCGCACGAGCGGCGGAACGACAGCGAGCCGTCGACCTCCCACTTGATCTTGTGCAGCGCGTCGAGCACGCGGTCGGTCGCGTACAGCTCGACGTCGTAATCGACCCAGCGCGGCTCCTCGTCGACCTCCGGATCGAAGCGGCGGATGTTGAAGGTGACCAGGAAGGACTGCACTCCAGAGTCGTTCGCGGCGTCGGCGGGTGCCTCTACGACATCGGTCATGATCAGTACTTCCTCTCCATGGGCTGGTAGTTCGTGATGACCACGGGCTTCCAGTCCAGCTTGATGTGGTCGGAGGCGACCGACGAGTGCGCGTCGCCGACCAGGTAGGCCATCGTGTGCTTCATGTAGTTCTCGTCGTCGCGCTTCGGGAAGTCGTCGCGCATGTGGCCGCCACGGCTCTCCTTGCGGTTGCGCGCGGCGTAGACGACGACCTCGGCGATGTCGAGCAGGAAGCCCAGCTCGACGGCCTCGAGCAGGTCGGTGTTGAAGCGCTTGCCCTTGTCGTCGACGTGGATGTTCTTGTAGCGCTCGCGCAGCTCGGCGATGACGCCCAGCACGTGCGTCAGCGACTCCTCGGTGCGGAACACCTGGGCGCCCTTGTCCATCTCGTCCTGCAGCGTCTTGCGCAGCACGGCGATGCGCTCGGTGCCCTGGTTGTTGCGCAGGTCCTCGACCATGTCCTTGACGAACCCGGCCGGGTTCTCGGGCAGCGGCACGAAGTCGGCGGTCTTGACGTACTCGACGGCGTTGCGTCCGGCGCGCTTGCCGAACACGTTGATGTCGAGCAGCGAGTTGGTGCCCAGGCGGTTCGAGCCGTGCACGGAGACGCAGGCGCACTCACCGGCGGCGTACAGTCCGGGGACCACGGTCGAGTTGTCGGCGAGCACCTCCGCGTCGTTGTTGGTCGGGATGCCGCCCATCGCGTAGTGCGCGGTCGGCATCACCGGCACCGGCTCGACCACCGGGTCGACGCCCAGGTAGGTGCGGGCGAACTCGGTGATGTCGGGCAGCTTGGTCTCGAGCACCTCCGCACCCAGGTGCGTGCAGTCCAGCAGGACGTAGTCCTTGTGCGGGCCGGCGCCGCGACCCTCGAGCACCTCCTGCACCATGCTGCGGGCCACGATGTCGCGCGGTGCGAGGTCCTTGATCGTGGGGGCGTAGCGCTCCATGAAGCGCTCGCCAGAGGCGTTGCGCAGGATGGCTCCCTCACCGCGGGCGCCCTCGGTGAGGAGGATGCCGAGGCCGGCCAGACCCGTCGGATGGAACTGGAAGAACTCCAGGTCCTCCAGGGGCAGACCCTTGCGCCAGACGATGCCGACGCCGTCGCCGGTCAGGGTGTGCGCGTTGGAGGTGGTCTTGAAGATCTTGCCGAAGCCGCCGGTGGCGAAGATGACGGCCTTCGACTGGAAGACGTGCAGGTCGCCGGTGGCCAGGTCGTACGCGACCACGCCCGCGACCTGCGTCGCGCCCGCGGCGTCCTTCACCGTGATCAGGTCGAGCACGTAGAACTCGTTGAAGAAGTTGATGCCGAGCTTGACGCAGTTCTGGAACAGGGTCTGCAGGATCATGTGACCGGTGCGGTCAGCCGCGTAGCAGGCCCGGCGCACGGGCGTCTTGCCGTGCTCGGCCGTGTGGCCGCCGAAGCGGCGCTGGTCGATCTTGCCGTCGGGCGTGCGGTTGAAGGGCAGGCCCATGTTCTCGAGGTCGATGACCGCGTCGATGGCCTCCCTCGCGAGGATCTCCGCGGCATCCTGGTCGACGAGGTAGTCGCCGCCCTTGACCGTGTCGTAGGTGTGCCACTCCCAGTTGTCGTCCTCGACGTTCGCGAGGGCTGCGGCCATGCCGCCCTGCGCCGCACCGGTGTGCGAGCGCGTGGGGTACAGCTTCGTGATCACGGCGGTCTTCGCGCCGGGGCCGGCCTCGATGGCCGCGCGCATGCCGGCGCCGCCGGCGCCCACGATCACGATGTCGAACTGGTGGTAGTGCACGCCGTCGCGCACGACGGAGTCAGAGGTCTGCGTAGTCAATGATCTGCCTTCTTCGCTTACTTGCCCAGTGCCTGGCAGGTCTCCCACATGGCGCCGTCTTCGAAGACGCCCGCGCAGGGATCGAACGTGAACACCACGAGGGTGCCGAGGATGATGAGGAGCGCCGCCGCCAGGCCCAGCGCCCAGACGAGAGCCTTGCGGGCCTTCTCGTGCGTGACGTAGTCGTTGACGATCGTGCGCATGCCGTTGGAGCCGTGGATCAGCGCGAGCCACAGCATCAGCACGTCCCACCACTGCCAGAACGGAGTGGCGTACTTGCCGGCGACGAAGCCGAAGTCGATCGCGTGGATGCCGTCGCCGACCATCAGGTTCACGAACAGGTGGCCGAAGATCAGCACGATCAGCAGCACGCCCGAGCCGCGCATGAACAGCCAGCCCCACTTCTCGAGGTTGACGCCGCGCTGGCGGCGGGCGGGTGCGATGGTCTGCGCGGACATCAGTTGCCCCCTCCGAATCCGGCGAACGCGAGGGCGAGGTGGCGCGGCACGAAGCCGGCCATCACCACGGCCCACAGCCCGAGGACGATCCAGAACAGCTGGCGCTGATACTTCGCGCCCTTCGACCAGAAGTCGACGACGATGATGCGCAGGCCGTTGAAGGCGTGGAACGCGATGCCTGCGACCAGCACCACCTCGCCGAACGCCATGATCGGGTTCTTGTACGTGCCGATCACCGCGTCGTACGCCTCGGGGGAGACGCGGATGAGCGACGTGTCGAGGACGTGCACCAGAAGGAAGAAGAAGATCGCGACGCCGGTGATGCGGTGCAGCACCCACGACCACATGCCTTCGCGGCCCCGATACAGTGTGCCGCGTGGAGACCTCGACGTGGTCTCCGAAACCGACGGTGTCAAGCGTGTGCTCGTGGACACGTCGTCCTCCCTGATCGATGAGACGTCGTGCATGCATCCGGGCACGCCCGACCGTGTCCATCCTATTCCCGTCCGGACGGGCGGGGCGACGAAGGCGACCCTTATCCGATCGGCGCGTCCGCACGCACGGCTAGGTTGGAGCCATGGCGCGAATCGACGACTTCTACGCGGTGATCCCGGCGGGCGGCATCGGCAGTCGGCTCTGGCCGCTGTCGCGGGCGGATGCCCCGAAGTTCCTCCACGACCTGACCGGATCGGGGCACTCGCTGCTGCGCGACACGTGGGACCGTCTGGAGCCCCTCGCCGGAGCGGACCGCATCGCGGTGGTGACGGGGCGAGCGCATCGCGCCGCCGTCGAGGCGCAGCTGCCTGGCATCCCCGACGCGAACGTGTTCCTCGAGTCCGAGCCGCGCGAGTCCGCCGCGGCGATCGGACTCGCCGCGGCGATCCTGCACCGCCGCGACCCCGACGTCATCATCGGGTCGTTCAGCGCCGATCACGTGATCCGCGGCACACGCGTGTTCGAGTTCGCCGTGGGCGATGCCGTCGAGGTCGCGCGGGAGGGATACATCTGCACGATCGGGATCACCCCCACCGAGCCCGCCATCGGCTTCGGGTACATCAAGAAGGGCGAGGAGCTCGTCGTCGACGGCGCGCGCGAGGCGGCCCTCGTCGAGCGCTTCGTCGAGAAGCCCGACCTCGAGACGGCGAAGGCCTATGTCGCCGACCGCGAGCACCTCTGGAACGCGGGCATGTTCATCGCGAAGGCGAGCGTGCTGCTCGACGAGCTGCGGATCAACGAGCCCGAGCTGCATGCCGGGCTGATGGAGCTCGCCGAGGCATGGGACGACCGCGACCTGCGAGGGCCGGCGGTCGATCGCATCTGGCCCCGGCTGAAGAAGATCGCCATCGACTACGCGGTGGCCGAGCCGGCCGCCGAACGCGGCAGGCTCGCCGTCGTTCCCGGTCACTTCGACTGGGACGACGTGGGCGACTTCGCCTCGCTGACGAAGCTCATCACCAACGGTCGCAAGAACGACCTCGCCGTGCTGGGTCCGCGGGCTCGCGTGCTCTCGGATGCCGCCAGCGGCATCCTCGTGTCCCAGACCTCGCGCGTGATCAGCCTGGTCGGGGTGCAGGACATCGTCGTCGTCGACACCGAGGACGCGCTGCTGGTGACCACGGTCGAGCACGCGCAGCGGGTCAAGGGCGTCGTCGAGTCCCTCAAGCTCACTGGCCGCGGCGACGTGCTCTGAGCTTCGCCGCCGGTAGAGTCGACGACCGCCGGACGGTCATCATTGCGGATTTGTAACCTTTCGCCAGCACATCCGGGGCGCGCGTGCGGGAAGCGCGTAACACTGGGTAACCTCGAGCGATCCGCGATGTCCGCGGAGATCACCCGGGAGGCATGAGTGTCCATCTCCATCACCAAGAAGCTGCTCGGCGCCACCGTCGCCGCCGGCGTCGTCCTGAGCCTCGCCGCGTGCGGCCAGGCTCCCGCAGACAACCCTGGCGCGGACGGCGGCAACGGCGACAAGTCCGACTTCTCCGCGTGCATCGTCTCGGATGCCGGCGGTTTCGACGACAAGTCCTTCAACCAGCTGTCCTACGAGGGCACCAAGAAGGCCGCCGATGAGCTCGGCGCCACGTTCCGCGAGGCGGAGTCGAACGCCGAGACCGAGTACGGCCCGAACATCGACAACATGGTCTCCGAAGGCTGCAACGCCATCGTCGCCGTGGGCTTCGCGCTGTCGCAGGCCACGGTCGACGCCGCCGAGGCGAACGCCGAGACGGACTTCATCCTCGTCGACGACGCCGGCGGCGACAGCAAGCCGGACAACGTCAAGCCGCTGCTGTACAACACGGCTGAGGCCGCGTTCCTCGCCGGATACATGTCGGCCGGCTACTCCAAGACCGGCAAGGTGGGCACGTTCGGCGGCATGGAGTTCCCGACCGTGACGATCTTCATGGACGGCTTCAAGCAGGGCGTCGACCACTACAACGAGAAGAACGGCACCTCGGTCGCCGTGGTCGGCTGGGACGGCACGACCGGATCGTTCACCGGCGGCTTCGAGGCCAACCAGAGCGCCAAGACGGTCGCGAAGAACATCATCGACCAGGGCGTCGACGTGCTCTTCCCGGTCGGCGGTCCGATCTACCAGTCCGGCCTGCAGGCCATCAAGGACTCGGGCAAGGACATCGCGCTGATCGGCGCGGACGCGGACCTGTTCGAGACCGACCCGACCACCGCCGACTTCGTGCTCACCTCTGTGCTCAAGGCGATGGACCTGTCGACCTACGAGGCCGTGATGGCCAGCGCCGAAGGCGAGTTCGACGGTGAGGCCTACATCGGCACCCTGGAGAACGAGGGCGTCGGCATCGCGCCGCTGCACGAGTTCGAGAGCAAGGTCGACGCCGAGCTGGTGAAGAAGGTCGCCGAGATCAAGCAGGAGATCATCGACGGTTCGATCACCGTCACCTCCTACCTCGACAACTAAGAGGAACCGCATCGGGGAGGCCGGTCGTGCCGGCCTCCCCGATGTCGTCTGCCCGGGCGATCCCCGGCGCGAGGACACATCACGAATAGGATCGACACATGAAGCTCGAGCTGCGCGGCATAACGAAGAGGTTCGGCGCACTGACAGCCAACGACCACATCGACCTCGAGGTGCAGGCGGGTGAGATCCACTGCCTCCTCGGCGAGAACGGCGCCGGCAAGTCCACGCTGATGAACGTGCTGTACGGGCTGTACCAGGCCGACGAGGGTCAGATCCTCCTCGACGGGCGCGTGCAGCGCTTCTCCGGGCCCGGCGACGCGATGGCCGCGGGCATCGGCATGGTGCACCAGCACTTCATGCTCATCCCGGTGTTCACCGTGGCGGAGAACGTGATGCTCGGTCACGAGGAGACGACGTTCGGCGGCCGGCTGGATCTCGCGGCGGCCCGCTCGAAGGTGCGTGAGATATCCGACCGCTTCGGCTTCGACGTCGACCCCGACGCTCTCGTCGCCGACCTGCCCGTGGGCGTGCAGCAGCGCGTGGAGATCATCAAAGCGCTCTCGCGCGAGGCCCGCGTGCTCGTCTTCGACGAGCCGACCGCCGTGCTCACTCCGCAGGAGACCGACGAGCTCATGGCCACGATGCGCCAGCTCAAGGAGCGCGGCACATCGATCGTGTTCATCACGCACAAGCTGCGCGAGGTGCGAGAGGTGGCCGACCGCATCACCGTGATCAGGCTGGGCAAGGTGGTCGGCGAGGCCTCGCCGACCGCGTCGAACGCGGAGCTCGCCTCGCTGATGGTCGGCCGTGCGGTGGAGCTCACCGTGCACAAGAACCCGCCTCAGCTGACCGACCATGCACTGGTCGTCGAGAACCTCACCGTCAGCGATGTCCTGGGCACCGTGCTCGTCGACGACGTGTCCTTCACCGTCCGCGGCGGAGAGGTGCTCGCGATCGCCGGTGTGCAGGGCAACGGACAGACCGAGCTCACCGAGGCGCTGCTCGGTCTGCAGGCGCGCGTGCAGGGCAGCATCCGCCTGAACGGCGAAGAGCTGCGCGGGCGCAGCGTGCGGCACATCCTCGATGCCGGCGTCGGTTTCGTCCCCGAGGACCGTGGCGTCGACGGACTCGTCAAGGAGTTCTCCATCGCGGAGAACCTCATGCTCGACCGCTCCCACGGCGCGCCGTTCGTCACGAGCGGCGCGCTGCAGCTGCGCCGTCTGATGGAGTTCGCCAAGCAGAAGATCGCGGAGTTCGACATCCGCACGCAGGGTCCGTCGCAGGCGGCCGGTCGGCTGTCGGGCGGCAACCAGCAGAAGGTCGTGCTGGCGCGCGAGCTCAGCCGCGACCTGTCCCTGTTCGTCGCCGCCCAGCCAACCCGAGGCGTCGACGTGGGATCGATCGAGTTCATCCACAAGCGCATCATCGAGACGCGCGACACCGGTGTTCCGGTGGTCGTCATCTCCACAGAGCTCGACGAGGTCGCGGCCCTCGCCGATCGCATCCTCGTGATGTACCGGGGTCGTGTGGTCGGCATCGTCCCCGGCGACACCCCCCGCGATCAGCTGGGCCTGATGATGGCCGGCGCCAGCGCCGAGGACGCGGCTCGCGAGGTCTCCGTCGGCGCAGCCCCGAGCGAAGGAGCGCAGGCATGACCGTCGCGCAGACGCAGATCCCCGACTCCGACAAGGCGCTTCAGCCGCAGAAGCCGCAGCGGCCGCAGCGCTGGCGGGCGGCCCTCATGCAGATCGCGACCGGAAGCGCTCTGACGACCGTGTTCGCCGTCGTGGCGGCCGTCATCGTGGGCTCGCTGATGATCGCGCTGACCGACCCCGACGTGCAGGCCGCGGCAGGCTACTTCTTCGCCGCCCCCGGCGACACGCTGAGCGCGATCGGCCAGGCCGTCGGCGGCGCGTACGCTGCGCTGTTCCGCGGATCGATCTACAACTTCAACGCCGACTCGTTCGCGATCGCCATCCGCCCGCTCACCGAGACGCTGAAGTTCGCCACGCCGCTGATCGCCGCGGGCCTGGGCGTCGGCCTGGCATTCCGCGCCGGGCTGTTCAACATCGGCGGTCAGGGTCAGATGCTCATGGCCGCCGCCGCCGCCGGGTACGTCGCCACCGCGTGGGACCTGCCCTTCCCGCTGCACCTGCTCGTCGCTCTCGTCGCCGGCATCATCGCCGGCGCGCTGTGGGCGGGGATCGCCGGCATCCTCAAGGCGCGCACGGGCGCGCACGAGGTGATCACGACGATCATGCTGAACAACATCGCCGTGTACCTGCTGGCGTGGATGCTCGCCACCCAGGGCGTGCTGCAGGCGCCGGGCTCGAGCAACCCGAAGACCGCACCGATGGCCGAGTCGGCCGTCATGCCGCTGCTGCTCGGACCCAGCTACAAGCTGCACATCGGATTCCTGCTCGCGCTGGTGGCGGTCGCCATCACCTGGTGGCTGCTGGAGCGCTCCGGGCTGGGCTTCCGGTTCCGCGCGGTGGGGGAGAACCCGGATGCCGCGCGCACGGCCGGCATCTCCGTCGGCCGGACCTACCTCAGCGTCATGCTCATCGCGGGCGCGCTGGTCGGTCTCGCCGGAGTCAGCCAGGTGCTCGGCACCGAGCCGAAGGGCTTCAGCGGCGGCATCGACGCCGGCATCGGGTTCGACGCGATCACCGTCGCCCTGCTGGGGCGCTCCCGTCCGCTCGGCATCCTGTTCGCCGGACTGCTGTTCGGCGCTTTCAAGACCGGTGGCTTCACCATGCAGGCGTCGCAGGGCGTCCCGATCGAGATCGTGCTCGTCGTGCAGTCCCTGATCGTGCTGTTCATCGCGGCGCCGCCGCTCGTGCGCGCCATGTTCGGTCTGCCGCAGCCGGGCCGCCCGAGCCGGCGTGAGCGGCGCGCGGCCGAGCGACGAACGAAGCGCGCCGAGGCCGAGGAGGTGGCGGGATGAGCACTCAGACCGCACAGACAGGACAGAGCCCGCAGAGCGTGCAGGCCGAACTGCGTCAGGTGAGCGTGGTGTCGTGGAAGACGCCCATCATCCTCAGCGTGCTGACGGTGCTGGTGGCGCTGCTGCCGCTGCTGATCCCACGCGCCGGCGACGCGACGTTCCGCTTCACCGCCGGCAGCGAGATCATCGCGCTGCCCTCTGTCGTCGTGCCGGGCACGGCGACCGCGTGGGTCTGCGTCGTCATCGGCGCCGCGATCAGCGTCGCGGCGGTGATGCTCACCCGCGCGCATCGTCGCGTGCCGATGTGGCTCATCGCGGTGTACGTCGTCGTGCTGATCTTCGGATTCCTCGCCTGGGCGGCCGCGGGCAGCTCGGGGACGCTGCCCATGATCGGACTGCTCAGCGGCGGTCTCGCGCTGGCCACCCCGCTGATCTTCGGCGCGCTGGGCGGCGTGATCGGCGAGCGCGCCGGCGTCGTGAACATCGCGATCGAGGCGCAGCTGCTGGCAGGCGCGTTCACCGCGGCCATCGTCGCCTCGGCCGTGGGCACGCCCTGGGCGGGCCTCATCGCCGCGATGCTGGCGGGCGTGCTGGTCGCGGTGATCCTCGGGGTGTTCGCCATCACGTACTACGTGGACCAGGTGATCGTCGGTGTGGTGCTCAACGTCCTCGTGATCGGCGTGACCACGTTCCTGTTCCGACAGGTGCTCGCCCCCAACCAGGCGGCGCTGAACACCGTCGAGCCGTTCCGCGACCTGCCGATCCCGCTGCTCAGCGACATCCCCGTGCTCGGGCCGATCCTGTTCCGCCAGACGATCGTGGTGTACCTGATGTACGTCATCGTGTTCGTCGTCTGGTACGGCATGTACCGCACCCGCTGGGGTCTGCGACTGCGCGCGGTCGGCGAGCACCCGCAGGCGGCCGACACGGTGGGCATCAACGTCGCGCGCACGCGCTACATGAACGTGCTCATCGCCGGTGCCGTCGCGGGCATGGGAGGCGCGTTCTTCACACTGGTCTCGGTGCCGCGCTTCAACCCCGAGATGACCGCCGGAGCCGGCTTCATCGCCCTCGCCGCGGTGATCTTCGGCAAGTGGGACCCGATTCGCGCGACGCTGGCGGCACTGCTGTTCGGCTTCGCGAGCAACCTGCAGAGCGTGCTCAGCGTCATCGGCTCGCCGGTGCCCAGCCAGTTCATGCTCATGCTGCCGTACATCGTGACGATCTTCGCCGTGGCAGGCCTGGTCGGGCGCTCCCGCCCGCCGGCAGCCGACGGCGAGCCGTACATCAAGTCCTAGGAGAGAACACGTGACCGACATCGATTGGGACGAGCTGAGACAGGTCGCCTCCGAGGCGATGCAGAAGGCGTACGCGCCGTATTCGCGATACCGGGTGGGCGCGGCCGCGCTCGTGGACGACGGACGCATCGTCGCCGGATGCAACGTCGAGAACGCCTCGTACGGCGTCGGCCTGTGCGCCGAATGCGCTCTGGTCGGCGACCTGCACATGTCCGGTGGCGGTCGGCTCATCGCGTTCGTCTGCGTGAACAACGACGGACAGACGATCATGCCGTGCGGTCGCTGCCGTCAGCTGCTGTTCGAGCACTCCAGCCCCGAGATGCTGCTCGAGACCGTCTCGGGCATCCGCACCATCGACGAGGTGCTGCCCGACGCGTTCGGGCCGCGCGATCTGGAGGACGCCCGATGAGCTCTCAGACCGGCGTCGAGGCGTTCGACGCGATCGACGTGATCCGTGCCAAGCGCGACGGCGGAGTGGTGCCCGAGGCGGCGCTGCGGTGGATGGTCGACGCGTACACCCGCGGCTACGTGTCGGACGCCCAGATGGCGTCGTTCGCGATGGCGATCTTCCAGCGCGGCATGCAGCGCGAGGAGATCCGCGTGCTCACCGACGCGATGATCGCGTCGGGGGAGCGGATGAGCTTCGCCAGTCTCGGCAAGCGCACCGTCGACAAGCACTCCACCGGCGGCGTGGGCGACAAGATCACCCTGCCGCTGGCACCGCTGGTCGCCGTGTTCGGCGTGGCGGTCCCGCAGCTCAGCGGCCGCGGCCTCGGCCACACCGGCGGCACGCTCGACAAGCTCGAATCGATCCCGGGCTGGCGGGCGGCGCTCAGCAACGACGAGATGTTCGCGCAGATGCAGTCCGACGTCGGCGCGGTGATCTGCGCCGCCGGCTCGGGTCTCGCGCCCGCCGACAAGAAGCTCTACGCGCTTCGCGATGTGACCGGCACGGTCGAGGCGATCCCCCTGATCGCGTCGAGCATCATGTCGAAGAAGATCGCCGAGGGCACCGACGCGCTCGTGCTCGACGTGAAGTTCGGCAACGGCGCCTTCATGCAGGACATCGATCGGGCCCGCGAGCTGGCGCGCACGATGGTCGAGCTCGGCACCGACTCGGGTGTCGCGACGACCGCCCTGCTGACCGACATGAACGTTCCGCTCGGTCTCGCGATCGGCAACGCCAACGAGGTGCGTGAGTCGGTGGAGATCCTCGCCGGCGGCGGACCCGCCGACGTGCGTGAGCTGACCCTCGCCCTCGCCCGCGAGATGCTCTCGCTGGCAGGACAGCCGGATGCGGATGTCGAGGCGGCCCTCGACGACGGCCGCGCCATGGACAGCTGGAAGGCGATGATCCGCGCCCAGGACGGCGACCCGGATGCCCCGCTGCCGACCGCACGGGAGACGCACGTCGTCACCGCCGACCGCGACGGCGTGGTGACCCGCATGGACGCGCTGCCGTTCGGCATCGCCGCGTGGCGCCTCGGCGCNNGCGCCGAGGATCCGGTGATCTTCGCCGCCGGCATCGACCTCGCCGTCAAGCCCGGCCAGACGGTCACCGCCGGAGAGCCGCTGTTCACCCTGTCGGCCGATGACGAGGGGCGCTTCGCCCGCGCTCTCGAGGCGCTGGACGGCGCCTACGAGATCGGCGACGCTGCAGCGGCACCCGCCGCACAGCCCATCGTGCGCGAGCGCATCACCGCCTGAGTACCGGAGGATCACCATGAAGATCGACGAGCTGCGCGCCCTGCCCAAGATCTCGCTGCACGACCACCTCGACGGCGGCGTGCGTCCCGCGACGATCCTCGAGCTGGCCGATGCCGGCGGTATCCAGACCCCGGCGCAGGATCCCAAGGGGATGAGTCGCTGGATCGCGCAGCAGAGCGATGCCGGCTCTCTCGTGGAGTACCTGAAGTCGTTCGACCTCGTGACCTCCGTCATGCAGTCCGAGCGAGCCCTCACGCGGGTCGCCCGCGAGTTCGTCGCCGACCTCGCCGCCGACGGCGTGATCTACGGCGAGGTGCGCTGGGCACCCGAGCAGCACGTCGCCGGCGGCCTCAGCCTGGACGACGCCGTGCGCGCCGTGCAGCGCGGCATCGAGGAGGGCGAGGATGAGGCGGATGCCGCCGGGCGCAGCATCCGGGTCGGTCAGATCATCTCGGCCATGCGCCAGGGCTCCCGCGTGCGGGAGATCGCCGAGCTCGCCGTGCGTCATCGCGAGAGCGGCGTCGTCGGCTTCGACATCGCCGGGCCGGAGGACGGCTTCCCGGCGTCGGAGCACCGCGCGGCCTTCGACTACCTTGCCGGCGAGTTCCTGCCGGTCACGGTGCACGCGGGAGAGGCCGCGGGGCCGGCATCCATCCGCTCCGCCCTGATCGACGGACGCGCGCTGCGCCTCGGCCACGGCGTGCGCATCGCCGAGGACCTGCAGATCATCGAGCGCGAGGGCGACGAGGTGCAGGTGCAGTTCGGCGATCTGGCCCGCTGGGTGCGCGACCGGGAGATCCCGCTGGAGCTCTCGCCGTCGTCCAACCTGCAGACCGGCGCGATCGCCCAGTGGGGCGATGAGGTCGCGGACCACCCCTTCGACCTGCTCTACCAGCTCGGCTTCTCGGTCACCGTGAACGTCGACAACCGCACGATGAGCGGCACGTCGCTCACGCGCGAGCTCTCGCTGCTGGTCGACGCGTTCGGCTACGACCTCGACGATCTCGAGGCCTTTCAGTTCAACGCCGCGTCCGCCGCATTCCTGCCGGTGGAAGAGCGCGAAGAGCTCGTCGAGATGATCGCCGAGGGGTTCGAGCGCTGAACCCCTCGGCGGACGGCCGACACGCCGCTCAGGCGGCTTCCGGGTTCTGAGCCCACAGATCGGGGCCGAACACCTCGTAGTGGATGCGATCGGCGGGCACGCCGCGGCCGATGAGTGTGCGGCGCATGGACTGCATGAACGGCAGCGGACCGCACATGAACACCGAGGCGTGCTCGGGCAGATCGACCTCGCTGAGGTCCATGAAGCCCTCGCGCGCCGGGTGCAGGGTGGGCGCGCCGAGGGCGTCCCGCTCGTACCAGTTCTGCGCCCTGGCATCGGGCATGGCCAGCACCTGGCGGCGCAGCGACGCGTACAGCGCGTGCGTGTCATGAGCGCGGTCGGCGTGGAACAGCCGCACGGTGCGGGCGGGCTGGCGGCGGGAGAGGTCTTCCATGATGGCGGCGACCGGCGTGATCCCGATCCCCGCCGAGACGAGCACGAGCGGGTGATCCTCGTCGTCGAGCACGACGTCACCCGCCGGCTGCGAGACGTCGAGCACGGTGCCGGGCTGCGCGTGCTGCCACAGCCACGTCGAGACCTGTCCGTCGGGTGCGCCGCCCGCCCCGTGCACTCGCTTGATCGTCACCCGGATCGAGTCGCCGCGCGGACCGGATGAGATCGTGTACTGACGTGGCTGTCTGCTGCCGTCCGGCAGGTCGACGGCGATGGCGACGTACTGTCCGGTGCGGTGGGAGGGGATCAGGCCGTCGACCGGTGCCAGCAGCAGCGAGAAGATGTCCTCCGACTCCTCGAACCGCTCCACCACCCGGTAGTCGCGCCACGGGTTCTGCGGGTCTGTGCCCGACAGGGCGTACAGCCGCGCCTCCTCGGCGATCAGCGCGGTGGCGAACAGCCAGTACACCTCGTCCCAGGCGGCCCGCACCTCGGCGGTGACGGCGTCGCCGAGCACCGTGCCCACCGCGTCGAGCAGATGGCGGCCGACGATCGTGTAGTCGCCGGCCGAGATGCCGAGGGAGACGTGCTTGTGGGCGATCCGGCGCATCACGGGAGTGAAGTCGGGAGCGGAGGGGTCGATGAGCTGCACCGCGAACGCGACCACCGAGGCGGCGAGCGCCTTCGGCTGCTCGCCGATCGCCTGGTTGGCTCGGTTGAACACCCGCAGCAGTTCGGGGTGAGCCGCGAACATGGCGGGGTAGAACACCTTCGTGATCCGCTCGGCGTGCGCGGCGACGACGCCGGCCGTGGCGGCGACGACTGCTTCGGACTCGGGCGAGAGCTTCATGACGTTCCTTTCGTGGGGTCTGCGTCCCCTCCACTCTGCGCTCGGGCTCTGGCGGCGAGGAGGGGTTTTCACCGGTTCTATTCCGAGCACGGCAGACGCCGGCGCCGTAGCCTGAAGGAATGCCACGCCGAGTCGACGATTACCGCGGTCTCACTCAGCCGAGCCGCCTTCGTCTGCTGCGCGCCGTGCAGAGCGAGCCAGGTCTGCGCATCGCCGAACTCGCCGAACGTTGCGGGATGCCGCTCAACACCGCCCGAGATCACCTGCGCGTGCTCGTGCAGGAGGGCCTCGTGCGCGAGGAGAGGCTGCAGGTGGGCAGCAGGGGCCGTCCGCCGCTCGCCTACCACCCGGTGCGGGAGGCGGGGTCGAACCCCGCGGCGCAGCGTCGCGTCGACGGCGCGCGTCGACGCGGTGCCCTGTTGCGCGCGGTGACCCCGCCGACGTCAGGCGACGCGGCGCGGGAGGACGACGTGGATGCCGAGGCGCAGCTCGATGTGCTGTACGAGCATCTCGATGACGCCGGGCTCAGCCCCGTCCTCGACGAATCGGCGCTGCGCTTCGAGATGCTGCCGTGCAACTACCGCGGGATGCTCGCGCAGGATCAGTCGACGGTGTGCGGCACGCATGCCCGGCTGGTGCGCGACACGCTCGCCCAGGTCGATGGTCCGCTCGAGGTCGAGCAACTCGACCCGTTCATCACCGCGGACTCCTGTGCCCTGCTGCTGCGCCACGCCCGTGACCGGGCCGTGCCCGACCCGGTCAGCGCACCGCCGCCGCGAGATCCCCCACGAGCTCCGTGATCTGCGCCCGCACGGCGGCGTCCGTGATGGTGGGAGTGCCGTCGCCCGCCTGCGGGCCGTAGGAGCCGAACGACGCGTGCGAGGCGCCGTCGATCTCGACGAGCTCGGCATCCGCCGGAAGCAGATCCCTCGCATCCGCGATCTTCTCGGGTGTCGACTGGCCATCCTCGCTTCCGGACAGGCTCAGCACCGGCACCCCGGAGTCCGACAGGTCGTTCGCACAGTACGAGGCGAACAGCACCATGGCATCCGCGTCCGGTGCCAGCCGGCAGGCGCGCACCCCGCCCAGGGAGTGCCCGCCCACCATCCACGAGTCCACGTCGGGTGCGGCGGAGGTGAAGGCGTCCAGCCCGCGCGGATCGAAGAACGCGAGATTCAACCACGGTCGGGTGATGACGACGGTGATCCCGTCCTCGGCGGCGAGCTCCTGCAGCGTCGCGACATAGCCCTCGGGCTGCACCTTGGCGCCGGGGATGAACACCAGGCCGACGTCCGAGTCGCCGTCCGCGGGGGAGAGCACGATGCCCTCAGGGGCGTCCTCGATCTCGAGCGCGGGGTTCGCCCTCGCCTGCGCCAGCGGATCGGGTTCGGCGGACATCACGCCCACCTGCGTCCACACCAGGGTCCCGACGACGATCAGCACGATCAGTGCCCCCAGCGACCACAGTGCGCGGACGACGATCCGCCTACCCCTGCTGCGTGGCGCTCTCATCCGCGGCATCGGCGCGACTCACCGCCGCGCGGCGAGGAGCTCCCGCACGGCGGCTTCGAGCTCGGCGACGGCGCGGGCGGCGTCGGCCGTGCTCTCGCCGCGCGCGTCGATGTACACCTTCAGCTTCGGCTCGGTGCCGCTGGGGCGCACGATGACACGCGACCCGTCGTCGAGGCGGTAGCGCAGCACGTCTCCCGCGGGCACCCCCGCGTCACCGGTGGCCAGATCCTCTGCCGACGCGACCGCCCGCGCGCCGAACGCCGCGGGCGGCTGGGCGCGCAGAGACGCCATCGTCGAGCCGATCAGGCTCAGATCGTCGACGCGCACCGATACCTGGCCGCTCGCGAAGTGGCCGATCTCGGCACCGAGCTCGTCGAGCAGGCCGGCGAGCGTGGTCTCGCGCACCCGCGCCTCGGCGGCGAGGCCGAGCAGGGCGACCGCGGCGGAGATGCCGTCCTTGTCGCGCACGGTGTCGGGGTTCACCAGGTAGCCGAGAGCCTCTTCGAAGCCGAACACCATGCCGGGAGCACGCGAGATCCATTTGAAGCCGGTGAGCGTCTCGTGGAAGTCGAGTCCGTAGCGCTCGGCGACCGCACCGAGCCCGGGGGAGGAGACCAGCGAGCAGGCGAGGGATGCCCCTGCCGTGCCCTGCGCGGCGCGTGCCGCCCGCCAGCCGAGCAGCAGCCCGACCTCGTTGCCGGTCAGGCGGCGCCAGCCGCCCTCGGCTGCCGGATCCGGGATGGCGACGGCCAGACGATCGGCGTCGGGGTCGTTCGCGATGATGAACTCGGCATCCGCCTCACGCGCTCGAGCGAACGCGAGGTCCATCGCACCCGGCTCCTCGGGATTGGGGAACGAGACGGTGCGGAACGTCGGATCGGGGTCGCGCTGCGCGTCGACGATGCGCGGGGCCGGGTAGCCCGCGGCCTTCACGACGCGCGAGAAGGTCTCCCAGCCCACGCCGTGCAGGGCCGTGTACACCCAGCGCATCTCCTGCACGCCGAACGGTGCGGGAGCCACGGCTGCGGTCGCCGCGATGTAGGCGTCGACGACGTCGTCACCGGCGATCTCGTACGCGGCCGAGCGGGGCAGCAGGCTCACGTCGCCCGCATCGGCGACGCGCTGGATGTGCGCGGCGATCTGCGCGTCCGCCGGAGCGACGATCTGCGATCCGCCGTCCTCGCCGCCGAGGTAGACCTTGTAGCCGTTGTCGTTCGGCGGGTTGTGGCTGGCGGTGACCATGATCCCGGCATCCGCCTGCAGATGGCGCACGGCGAACGCGAGCACCGGCGTCGGCAGCAGTCGTGGCAGCAGGATGGCACGCAGGCCCGCACCGGCGAGGATCTCGGCGGAATCGAGCGCGAACCGGCGGGAGTTGCGTCGGCCGTCGTAGCCGACGACCACGGTCGGGCGCGTCGTGCTGCGCTGCAGCAGGTAGCCCGCGAAGCCGGCGGCCGCCTGGGTCACCAGCACGCGGTTCATGCGGTTGCTGCCGGCGCCCAGCTCACCGCGCAGGCCGGCCGTGCCGAAGGCGAGCCGCCGGCCGAAGCGATCCTCGAGGTCGGCGAGAGCCGCGGCGTCACCGCCGGCGGCGCGGGTGATGATCCCCGCGAGCTCGTCGCGAGTCTCGGCATCCGGGTCCTGTCGCAGCCAGGCGCGCGCCTGGGACAGCCGCTCGCTCACAGCGCCTCGATCACTCGGGCGAGCAGGGCCGAGATCACCGGTTCGGCCTCACGGCCCGCCTCGATGACCTCCTCGTGGCTGAGCGGGGTCTTCTGGATGCCCGCAGCGAGGTTCGTGATCAGCGAGAAGCCGAGGATCTCCATGCCCGCCTGCCGGGCGGCGATCGCCTCGAGAGCGGTCGACATGCCGACGATGTCACCGCCGATGGCCTTGGCCATCTGCACCTCCGCCGGGGTCTCGTAGTGCGGGCCGCGGAACTGGGTGTACACGCCCTCGTCGAGAGTGGGGTCGACGGTGCGGGCGATGTCGCGCAGCCGCGTCGAGTACAGGTCGGTGAGGTCGACGAAGGTGGCGCCCTCGAGCGGCGAGTCGGCGGTGAGGTTGATGTGGTCGCTGATCAGCACCGGCTGGCCGGGCTGCCACGTCTCGCGGATCCCCCCGGCGCCGTTGGTGAGCACCATGGTCTTCGCGCCCGTCGCGGCTGCGGTGCGCACCGAGTGCACGACCCGGCGCACGCCGTGGGCCTCGTAGTAGTGCGTGCGCGCACCGATCACCAGCACGTTCCGGCCGCCGGGGGTGCGGATGCTGCGCAGCGTGCCGACATGCCCGTCGAGCGCGGGCTTCGAGAAGCCGGTCACCTCGGTGGCGGGAACGGTGGCGACGGTCTCGCCGATCAGCTCGGCGGCCTTGCCCCAGCCGGAGCCGAGGGTCAGGGCGATGTCGTGGTGGTCGACCCCGGTCAGGCGAGCGATGTCGGCGGCCGCATCGGCGGCGACGGCGAACGGATCGGCCGTCGGGTCGTCCAGGGGGTTCAGGGAGTTCTCACGCATGCCTCCACTCTAGGAAGGTGGCGGGGCCGCTGCCAGGATTGCGGAAGAATGGAGTTCATGTCTCAGACTTCCTTCGCGAACAGGCAGAGCGTCGCCGTCCTCGGCGGCGGTCCCGGTGGGTACGAGGCGGCGCTCGCCGCAGCGCAGCTGGGAGCGGATGTGACGCTCGTCGAGCGCGTGGGCGTGGGCGGGTCGGCCGTGCTCACCGATGTGGTGCCGTCCAAGAGCCTCATCGCCACCGCCGATGCCGCCGTCGCCATCGCCGGGGCCACCGACCTCGGCGTGCAGTTCTACGCGCGCGGCGCGGACGACAGGCCGCTCAAGCCCGAGATCGCCATCAACCTCGCCGCCGTCAACAAGCGCCTGCTCGCCCTCGCCGGCCAGCAGTCGGAGGACATGCGCTCCACCCTGCTCGAGGCCGGCGTGCGCATCATCTCCGGACACGGCCGCCTGGAAGGTCCCAACGCCATCGTGGTCTCCACGGGACCGCACGGCACGGACTTCGACCGTGTCGAGGCGGACACCGTCGTCGTGTCGGTCGGCGCCTCGCCCCGCGAGCTGCCCTCGGCGAAGCCCGACGGCGAGCGCATCCTCACCTGGACCCAGCTGTACGACATGAAGGTGCTGCCCGAGCACCTGATCGTCGTGGGCTCGGGTGTGACCGGCGCGGAGTTCGCGTCGGCGTACATGAACCTCGGCGCGAAGGTCACGCTCATCTCGAGCCGCGACCAGGTGCTGCCCGGTGAGGACGAGGACGCCGCGAAGGTGCTCGAGAAGGTGTTCACCCGCGGCGGCATGAAGGTGCTCTCGAAGTCCCGCGCAGAGAGCGTGCAGCGCACCGATGACGGGGTGCGGGTCACCCTGTCCGACGGTCGCACCGTCGAGGGCAGCCACTGTCTGATGGCGGTCGGATCGATCCCGAACACGGCCGGCATCGGCCTCGAGGAGGCGGGCATCGAGCTCACCGAATCCGGTCACGTGCGGGTCAACCGGGTGGCGCGCACCTCGGTTCCCAACGTCTACGCCGTGGGCGACTGCACGAACTTCTTCCCGCTGGCATCCGTCGCATCCATGCAGGGGCGCACCGCCGTCTTCCACGCGCTGGGTGACATCGTGATCCCGCTCGAGGTGCGCAAGATCACCGCCAACATCTTCACCGCACCCGAGATCGCGACGGTCGGCTACTCCGAGCAGGACGTCGCGAACGGGCAGGCCGACGGCATCGCGCACAAGCTGCCGCTCGCCGCCAACCCGCGCGCGAAGATGCTGGGCATCAAGGACGGCTTCGTTAAGATCATCGCGCTGCGCGGCTCGGGGACGGTGGTCGGCGGTGTGATCGTCGCGCCACGGGCATCCGAGCTGATCTACCCGATCGCGATGGCGATCGAGCGTCGCCTCACCGTCGACCAGGTCGCGCGCGTGTTCGCCGCCTATCCGTCGCTGACCACCAGCATCACCGATGCGACCCGTGCCATGCATGCGGTCGGTGTCGTCTGACCCCGACCACCGCAGACGCAGAAGGCGCGCCCCGGGATCGGGACGCGCCTTCTGTGCATCGGGTGCGGGTCAGCTGATCGTCAGCAGCTGATGCCCGGCCGAGACGGTCGTACCGGGGGTGGCGTCGATGGCGCCGACGACGCCGTCCTTGTGCGCCTGCAGCGGCTGCTCCATCTTCATCGCCTCGAGCACGAGCACGAGGTCGCCCTTGACGACGTGCTGGCCCTCTTCGACGGCGAGCTTGACGACGGTCGCCTGCATGGGCGACTTGACGGCATCGCCCGACGCCCCGGCGTTCGCGGTGGCGGTGTGGCTGCGTCGCGACGGCGGAACCGCCGCCGGACGGCCGGCGGTTCCCGCGACGGGGGCGACGACGCGGTCGGGAAGGCTCACCTCGAGGCGCTTGCCGGCGACCTCGACGACGACGGTGTGACGGCCGGGCGCGGGGGCGGGCTCGTCGAGCTCGCCGTCCCACGCGGGGATGTCGTTGACGAACTCGGTCTCGATCCAGCGCGTGTACACGCCGAACCCGCCGTCGGCGGCGACGAAGGCCGGGTCCCGGACGACCTTGCGGTGGAACGGGAGCACGGTCGGCATGCCGGCCACCTCGAACTCGTCGAGCGCCCGACGGGAGCGCTCGAGGGCCTCGGCGCGGTCGCGGCCGGTGACGATGATCTTCGCCAGCAGCGAGTCGAAGGCGCCCGAGACGGCGTCGCCTGCCGTGACGCCGGAGTCGAGACGGATGCCGGGACCGCCGAACGTCTTGAAGACGTTGATCGGGCCGGGTTGGGGGAGGAAGCCGCGACCCGGGTCCTCGCCGTTGATGCGGAACTCGATCGAGTGGCCCTGCGGCGCCGGGTCGTCGTAGTCGATGGTGCCGCCGGCGGCGATGCGGAACTGCTCGCGCACGAGATCGATTCCGGTGACCTCCTCGGACACCGGGTGCTCGACCTGCAGGCGGGTGTTCACCTCGAGGAACGAGACCGTGCCGTCAGCGCCGATGAGGAACTCGCAGGTGCCCGCGCCGACGTAGCCGACCTCCTTGAGGATGGCCTTCGACGCGGAGTACAGCAGCTCGTTCTGCTCGTCGGTGAGGAAGGGCGCCGGCGCCTCCTCGACGAGCTTCTGGTGACGTCGCTGCAGCGAGCAGTCGCGGGTCGAGATGACGACGACGTTGCCCTCGGCATCCGCAAGGCACTGCGTCTCGACGTGGCGCGGCTTGTCGAGGTACTTCTCGACGAAGCACTCGCCACGGCCGAACGCGGCGACCGCCTCGCGCGTCGCCGACTCGAAGAGCTCGGCGACCTCGTCGAGCTCGCGCGCGACCTTGAGACCGCGCCCGCCGCCGCCGTATGCCGCCTTGATGGCGATCGGCAGGCCGTGCTCCTTCGCGAAGGCGATGACGTCGTCTGCGCCGTCGACCGGTCCGGGGGTGCCGGGGGCCAGCGGTGCGCCGACCTTCTCTGCGACGTGACGGGCGGTCACCTTGTCGCCGAGCGCCTCGATGGCCTCGGGCGATGGGCCGATCCACGTCATCCCCGCGCCGATGACGGCGCGCGCGAACTCGGCGTTCTCGGCCAGGAACCCGTATCCCGGGTGCACGGCGTCGGCGCCGGCGCGACGAGCCACGGAGAGGATCTTGTCGATCTGCAGGTAGGTCGCTGCGCTCGTGACCCCGTCGAGGCTGTAGGCCTCGTCGGCGAGACGCGCGTGCAGGGCGTCGCGATCCTGGTCGGCGTACACGGCGACGGAGGAGATTCCGGAGTCCCGGGCGGCGCGGATGATGCGTACGGCGATCTCGCCGCGGTTCGCGATGAGCACCTTGGCGATATCAGGCATGGGCTTCAGCCTAGCGAGGTCGACGCCGATCCTTTTGACGACTCTCCACAAGAAATACGGCAATCCGTTAGGACTGCGACCACAAATCGGTCCAGACGACGTCGAGCTCGCGCGCCAGGCGGCGCAGTGTCGACAGCGACATGCCCACCACCGTCGACGGGTCGCCCTCGACCCGCGTGATGAACGGCCCGCCGAGACTGTCGACCGTGAACGCGCCCGCCACGTGCAGCGGCTCGCCGCTGTCGATGTACGCCGCCAGCTCGGCATCCGTCACATCGTCGGCGAAGGTGACCGCAGCCTCGGCGGCGGCCGTCGCCTCCACCGGCTCGCGGTCGGGTCCGACGCGGAAGACCGAGTGACCGGAGTGCAGGATGCCGGTGGCGCCGCGCATCTGCTGCCAGCGCTCGTATGCCGCCTCCGGCGTGTACGGCTTGCCGTGCACCTGCCCTCCGATGGCGAACATCGAGTCGCCGCCGATCACGATGCCGTCGAAGCGCGGATGCTCGGCGTGGATGCGCCCCGCGACATCGGAGGCCTTCGCCCTGGCGAGCAGAAGCACCAGCTCGTCCGGTGCGAGCGGGGCTCCGCGTTCCGCGCTCGCGGCGGCGGCGACGGCGTCCTCGTCGACCGTGGGCGCCACGATGAGCGGTTCGATGCCCGCCTGCCGCAGCAGCATCAGGCGGGCGGGGGAGGTGGATGCCAGGCACACGCGCATCCCTCCACGCTAGCCCGTGAGATCTCAGCGGTGTGTGGGATCCTGGAGGGATGACCTCTTCGGCCCGCACGCTCGACCTCGACATCACCGGTATCGCGCACGGCGGCACCTTCATCGCCCGGCACGAGGGGCGGGTCGTGTTCGTGCCCGACGCCATCCCCGGGGAGCGGGTGCGCGCCGAGGTGACCGAGGGGGAGGACGGCAAGCGGTTCTGGCGCGCCGAAACGCTCGAGGTGCTCGACGCATCGCCGCACCGCCGCGACCATGTCTGGGCCGAGGCCGACATCTCCCGCGCCCCCGCGGACCGAGTGGGCGGGGCCGATCTCGGACACATCGACCTCGCGCATCAGCGCGCGCTGAAGTGGCAGGTGCTGCAGGAGGCCCTCGACAAGTTCGCCGGCGCGGGGCTGGCCGCTCCCGTCGTGGAGCCGGTCGATCAGGGCGACGGCACCGGATGGCGCACCCGCGTCTCGCTGCACGTCGACGCCGACGGACGCGTCGGTCCGTACGCGGCCCGCAGCCATCGCGTGATCGACGTCGCCACACTGCCCCTCGCGCGCCCCGCCGTCGAGACCGCGGCCTTCGGCCTGCGCTCGCAGAAGCCGGGCCGGGTCGATCTGGTGGAAGCGGGCGACGGGCGCGTGCGGGTGCTGCCGCGGCCCGAGGGCGCTCGTCGCGGCCGCGCCGAGGTGGTGTTCGAGCAGGTGCGCGGGCGCCGCTTCCAGCTCGATGCGTCCGGATTCTGGCAGGTGCACCCGCGCGCCGCTGAGACGCTGCACGACGCCGTCGCCCAGGCGCTCGCCGGTCGGGTGGATCCGGATGCCACGCACTTCGACCTCTACGGAGGCGTCGGACTGTTCGCGGCGACACTCGCCGAGCAGGGCGCGCAGGACATCGTCACCGTCGAGTCGGACCGCCGCGCGACCGAGCACGCGGCCGCCAACCTGGCCGACGTCGACGTGCATGCGGTCACCGCGCGGGTCGACCGCTTCCTCACCGGCATCCCCGACGACACGCGTGCCGGCGCCGTCGTGCTCGATCCGCCGCGCGCCGGGGCGGGGCGCGGGGTCGTCGAGGCGATCAGCGCCCTCGCCCCCGAGGCCGTCGTCTACGTCGCCTGCGATCCGGTCGCGCTCGCGCGCGATCTCGGCACGTTCCGCGAGCTGGGCTGGGATGTCGCGTCGCTGCGCGCCTTCGACCTCTTCCCGCACTCGCACCACTTCGAGGCCGTCGCGCTGCTCGAGCGCTGACGTGCTCGAGCACGGCGCGCCGCCGTGCAATCGGTAGGCTGACGACATGAGTACCGTCGCCCTCATCGACGATCACGAGTCCGTGCGCCTCGGCCTGGAGGCCGCATGCCTGCGCGAGGGCGGCGAGCGCGTCGTCTTCTCCGGCGGAACCGTCAAGGAGTACCTGACCTGGCGGGCGACGTCCGCCGAGCCGCCCGTCGACGTGGTGGTGCTCGACCTCACTCTCGGTGACGGCACGACCGTGACCGAGAACGTCGCGACGCTGGTCGCCGACGGCGCGAGCGTCGTGATCCACAGTGTCGCCGACCGGCCGGCCTCGGTGCGCGAAGCGCTCGCCGCGGGAGCCGCCGGGGTGGTCAGCAAGTCGTCGGCGCTGGGCGACGTGCTCGATGCCATCCGCACGGTCGCGCGCGGCGAGGCGCTGAACAACGTCGAATGGGCCAGCGCCGTCGACGGCGACCGCGAGTTCGCCGACGCGCAGCTGTCGACCAGGGAGCGCGAGGTGCTGCGGCTGTACGCCGCCGGGCTGCCGCTGAAGGCCGTCGCCGAGCGTCTCGGGGTCGCGTACTCGACCGCGAAGGAGAACATCACGCGCATCCGCGTGAAGTACGTCGAAGTGGGGCGCCCCGCGCCCACGAAGGTCGACCTGCTGCGTCGTGCCATGGAAGACGGCATCGTCGAATCGGACGGTGCGCCGAGTGGCGAGTGAGGTCAGGGCTGACATCGACGCGATCAGCGAGGCGTGGACCAGTCTCCCCTCGCCAGGCGAGGTGGGTGTCGGTCTCGAGCGCTTCACCGGGCAGCGGATGGAGCGGATACTCGCCACGGTGGGCGGTATCGGCTCGACGGCGCTGGGAGCGCAGGCTCTTCTGGGTGCCCTGAGCCGGATCGACCTGCTGGACGGACCGCACGTGGCCGTCATGGTCATGGTGTTCGGGCCGCTGATGTGGATGATCGTCGCGTGCTTCTCCGGCCGGTGGATCAGCCAGGCGTGCGGCTCGTTCGCGGTGCTGTACGCCGTGGCTCTGGCGATCTGGCCGGTCGTGGTCGATCGAGGGCTCAACGAAGCCGAGAACCAGCCGTGGATCTTCTTCCTCGTGAACATCGGCGTGGTGGCGGCCCTGCTGGCCTTCTCGCCCCGCCTGCAGTTCGTCTGGGCGATCGGACTGCCCTTCGTCTACGGATACGTTCGCCTCGTGCAGGGCGGCTTCGAGCAGAGCTACTGGATCACGACCGCCTTCGACGTGTCGTTCACGCTCATCCTGGGATCGGTGATCGTCTCGCTGGGGTGGATGTTCCGACAGGTCGCCGCCGGTGTCGACGACGCCCGAGCGCGGGCTGTCGAGACGTACGCGGAGGCGGCGGCGGCGTCGGCCGCCGAGGAGGAGCGCATGGCGATGTCGGCCCTGATGCACGACAGCGTGCTGGCGGCTCTGATCAGCGCGGAGCGCGCCGAGAGCGCACGTGAGCGCTCGCTGGCGGTCGCGATGGCGCGAGAGGCTCTCACCCGCCTGGCCAACACCGAGGCCGCCATCGCGCAGGAGGGCAGCGACGAGCCTGCGGCGCGATCGAGGATCGTCGCCGAGCTGAGACGTGCTCTGTCGGAGCAGGGCGCCGATGCAGTCGTCGAAGAGCGCGGTGTTCCCGTGGCGGTTCCGGGGCGGGCTGCCCGTGCCATGGTGCTCGCCGCGCGGCAGGCGATCAACAATGCGGTCCTGCACGCGAAGGGCCGCGGCCTGCACGTGATCGTGGAATCACCCGAAGAAGGGCAGCTGACCATCGCCGTCTCCGACACCGGACCCGGGTTCGACCTTGCCGCCATCGGTGAGGATCGCCTCGGGATCCGCGCATCCATCGTCGCCCGGATGGCAGCGGTGGCCGGAACCTCCAACATCGTGACGGATTCGACCGGCACCACCGTCGAGCTGGGGTGGCGCGAATCATGACGCGGACAGTCCGGAGCATGACGACCGCTCTCGCGCTCGGCTTCGCCGTCTACTTCGCGGCGCGCGGCATCGGGTGGGTCGACCAGCCGTCGAACCCGCTGCTGATGATCGCCGGGATCCTGCTGTTCCTCGCTGCGATGCTCGTCGCGGTGCTCGCCGGCGCGTCGCACAGTGTGCGCATGCCGCTCGGGGCGACTCTCCTCGCAACCGTCGCCGCCGCCGGTGTGCCATCCCTGGTGAGCCTGTCGCTGGAGGCATCGATGCGCGGTGCCCCGTTCGCGACCTGGTACATCGGCGCGACCGGCCTGCTCGGCGTGGTCTGCGTGGTGCGGCGGCGCTTCTTCTTCGGATGGCTGATCCTCGGGATCCTCGCGCTGTCCACCTGGGCGTACATGGGACTCGACCGGGCTCTGACCCTCGGCCTGGTCGGATCCATCACCTGGGTGGTGGTGGCCCAGGTGCTCGTGCTGTTCTGGAACAGGGCGATCCGCGACACCGAGCGCCTCACGGACGTTCAGCGCGGCGTCTCCGCCTGGCACGCCTCGCAGCTCGTGCGCCAGCGGGAGCGCAGGGTGCGCACGCAGCGGGCGCTGGTCATCGCCGGGCCTGTGCTCTCGCGCACGGTCGCGACGAGGGGCGAGATCACCGAGCAGGAGCGCCTGGAAGCGCGTCTGGCCGAGGGAACGCTGCGCGACGAGCTGCGCGGCGCGAGCCTCATCAACGACGCCGTCCGGTCGATGATCAAGGATGCGCGGCGGCGCGGATCGGTCGTCTCCGTGTTCGACGAAGGCGGGCTGGAGGGCATCGACGAGGAGCGGGCCGGGCAGATCAGGGATGAGCTCGCGGCCGTACTGGCCAGCGCGCACTCCGATCGAGTCATCATCCGAGCCGGCCGGGACGACACGAACGCGGTGACCGTGGTCGGGCGCAGCGCCGACGGCGAGAGCGAGGACGCCGTCGACCTCTGGCACGAGATCCGCCGAGTCGCGGAATGAGAGAGGCGAGGGGCGGCAGGTCTGCCGGCCCCTCGCCAGATGCGGAACAGCTACCCGAAAACTGTCCGCGGGGTGGGCGGTACTGCGTCTGCCTACCCTGGGGACAGAGCAGCCGCCTAACGCGAAGCGTCCCTATCAGTTTCTCGGCCCGCAGATGGTCTGTCTGTAGGTATTTCGGGGGACAAACCGCCCGGCATCCGTCACAGCCGCAGCCCGGGAGACCACGGCCGGCCCGAGAGCGGGGTCAGCCCGAGAACCGCCCCCACGGGATGTCACGCCGCAGCGGGCTGCGGATGCCGCGCTGCGTGCGCTGCCACGCCGACACGCTCGGCACATCGGCGACCGCCTCGGCGGACTCGTGGGAGTACGCCTCGGCGACGACGGCGATGAGGGCGGCGAGCTCCTCCTCGGTCGGGTTGCCGCGGACGATCTCCATCCGGGGGGTCTGGTCGTCGTCGGTCACAGCGGGATGTTCCCGTGCTTCTTGGGCGGCAGGTCGGCCCGCTTGCCGCGCAGGGCGCGCAGCGACTTCGCGATCGCGACGCGTGTGCTGGACGGTTCGATGATGCCGTCGATCTCGCCGCGCTCGGCGGCCAGGAACGGGCTGGTCACGCTGTAGGTGTACTCGTTGGCGAGGCGCGTGCGCACGGCCGCGACGTCCTCGCCGGCCTCCTCGGCCTTGCGGATCTCGCCGCGGTAGAGGATGTTCACGGCGCCCTGGCCGCCCATCACCGCGATCTCTGCCGTCGGCCACGCGAGATTCACGTCGGCACCGAGCTGCTTGGATCCCATCACGATGTACGCGCCGCCGTACGCCTTGCGCAGGATCACGGTGACCATCGGCACGGTCGCCTCCGCGTACGCGTAGATGAGCTTCGCACCGCGGCGGATCACACCGGTCCACTCCTGGTCGGTGCCGGGCAGGTAGCCCGGCACGTCGACGAGGGTGACGATCGGGATCGAGAACGCGTCGCAGAAGCGCACGAAGCGGCTGGCCTTCTCGCCGGCCTCGATGTTCAGGGTGCCGGCCATCTGCGAGGGCTGATTGGCGATGATGCCCACCGAGCGACCCTCCACGCGGCCGAAGCCGATGACGATGTTCGGCGCGAACAGCGGCTGCACCTCGAGGAACTCGCCGGCGTCGACCACGTGCTGGATGACGGTGTGGATGTCGTAGGGCTGGTTGGGGGAGTCGGGGATGATCCTGTTCAGCACCTGATCGGCATCCGTCGTCTCCCACTCGAAGAGCGAGTCGTAGGCGGGGATCTCGGCCATGTTGTTGTCGGGCAGGTAGCTGAGCAGCGTGCGCGCGTAGTCGAGGGCGTCGTCCTCGTCCTCGGCGAGGTAGTGCGCGACGCCCGAGCGGGTGTTGTGCGTGAGCGCGCCGCCGAGCTCCTCCATGCCCACGTCCTCGCCGGTGACGGTCTTGATGACGTCGGGGCCGGTGACGAACATCTGGCTGGTCTTGTCGACCATGATGACGAAGTCGGTGAGAGCCGGGCCGTACACGGCGCCGCCGGCGGCCGGACCCATGATGATCGAGATCTGCGGGATGACGCCGGACGAGCGCGTGTTGTGCCGGAAGATCTCGCCGTACTTGCTGAGCGCGAGCACGCCCTCCTGGATGCGGGCTCCGCCCGAGTCGAGGATGCCGATGATCGGCATCCCGCCCTTCAGGGCGAACTCCATGATCTTGATGATCTTGTCGCCGGCGACCTCGCCGAGCGAACCGCCGAAGGTGGTGAAGTCCTGCGAGTACACCGCGACGGTGCGGCCGTGGATCGTCGCGACGCCGGTGACGACCGAGTCGCCGTACGGGCGGTTGCGGTCCATCCCGAACGACGTCGTGCGGTGGCGCACGTACTCGTCGAACTCGACGAAGCTGCCGGTGTCGACCAGGAGCTCGATGCGCTCGCGGGCGGTCATCTTGCCCTTGGCGTGCTGCTTCTGCTGGGCGATCTTCTCGGGCTCGAGGACCGCGTCGGTGAAGCGCGAGCGGAGGTCCGCGATCTTGGCGGCCGTGGTCGAGAGGTCTGGCGTGTCCGTCACGGATTCCACACTAGCGCCGGGGCCGGTTCGGCTGTTGGATGCTCGACACAACGGGAGCGGAGTTCCTTTGTCCTTCCCTGCGTATGCTCGTCAGCATGCCCATCCCCGTGATCATGGATGTCGACACCGGCATCGACGACGCCCTCGCCCTGCTCTTCGCCGCAGCCCATCCCGGCATCGAGGTGCTCGGCGTCACCTGTGTCGCCGGCAACGCCGGGCTCGAGCAGGTGGTCGAGAACACGCTGCGGGTGCTGCATCTCGCCGACGCCTCCGATGTGCCGGTGGCAGGCGGCGCCCCGCGACCGCTGCTCGCGCCGGCGCGGGCGGCCTCGCACGTGCACGGGGCGGACGGACTGGGTGGCGTTGCCCTGCCCGCGAGTGGGCGGGATGCCGTCGGCGAGTCGGCCGTCGCGCTGATGCGTCGGCTGATCATGCAGCATCCCACGCCCGTCACACTCGTCGCGCTGGCACCGCAGACGAATCTCGCGCTGCTGCTTCGCACCCACCCGGAGGTGGCGGGGCGGATCGAGCGGATCGTGTTCATGGGCGGGTCGGCGAGCGTCGGCAACGCGACGGCACTGGCGGAGTTCAACGTCTGGCACGACCCCGAGGCTGCCGCGATCGTGCTGGATGCCGGGGTGCCGACCGTCATGTACGGTCTGGACGTGTTCAATCGGGTGGCGGTGCCGCAGGCGCTCGCCGACGAGCTCGCGTCGGGCTCGCATCGCGTCGGTCGCGTCGTCGGGCAGCTGCTCGGGCATCGGGTGGCGCTGAGCGAGGACGAGTCGTTGATGTACACCGGGCTGATCGGCGACGCGGGCGCGGTGTGCGCGCTGGTGGCGCCCGAGCTGGTGCGGTTCGAGCCGCTGCCGGTGCGCGTCGAGCTGAGCGGTTACAGTCGCGGGCAGACGATCGTGGATCGCCGCGCCTTCGCGGGCGAAGACCGGCTGCACGGTCTCGATGACGAGTGGTCGCGCTCGCAGGTGGCTCTGGGCATCGACGCGGATGCCGTGGCCGAGCTCCTCGTGCGGACCGTGCTGGCGCTGCCGGGAGAGTGAGCCTGCCGCGCCAGGTCAGGGCGGCTCAGGCGATGGTCCTCTCGTCGTCCTGAACGCTCTCGTGCACGAGTGCCCCGAGCAGGCATAAAAGCCCACGTGCACATGCATGCGGTCGCCATGCGCCGCGCCAGGATGCTGGAGGGATGAGAGCCGCCCGATCGCAGACATCCGAGAAGGTGGGGATGCGGGTACGGGAGCTGCGTGCGAAGCATACGATCAGCAGAGCGAAGCTGGCCGAGCGCGCAGACATGGATGTCTCTCACCTCGCTCGGATCGAGAGCGGAATCGGAAACCCGACGCTGTTCGTGCTGATCCAGCTGGCGACTGCGCTCGAGGTCGAGCCGGCGACCTTCGTCGACGGGCTCACCGCCGCCGACCTGCCCGAGAACGTCAAGCCGTACTCCGAGTCGGACTTCCGCAGGGAGCTGCCCCGCCGCGACGAGCGGTGACCGACGGCGTCACACGACGAATCGCCACAGGTACTCCAGCCCGTCCAGCTGCCGGAACCAGGCGATCGACACCACCGCTTCGTCGGGGTCGGAGGAGCACAGGCACAGTTCGACGGTCTCGCCAGGCAGCACCTGACCCCACAGGTCGACGACCTGCTGGTGGTCGACGTCGTCGCGGAAGACGCGTACGAAGTCGACCGGCTCGCGGCCGGCGTTGAGCACGACCGGGTGCGCACGGTCGCGACGGGTGATCACCCACGGCACGCCGTACGCGATGGGTGGTGTGGGCTCAGCGGGATCGATGGGGTGCAGCATCCCGCCACGGTAGGAATGAGCTCAGACGCCCCGACGTCGCGGCAGACGACGATTCCCGATCTGTGGAGAGTCTCGTCTCACTCGCCGTCTGTGGCGGAGATGTCGGAGGGCGGCTCGACCCCTCGCGGAGTGCGACGGAGCTTCGATCCGATGAACCGTGCGCCGTTCAGCATCCGGATCTCGATCTTCTCGCCCGCCGGCGACGGCTCGAGTTCCGCCGGGAGCGTCGCGGGAGCGGCGCCGAAAGCGCGTCGCGAGGTCGTCAGCACCCGCCGCCCGAGAAGGTGATTCCCGGCGCCGCCCACCACCGCACCGACGCCGAACGGCAGCGCCTTGCCGATGATGGACGCCCCGCCGCGCTTGGCGAACTGGCGGATGAACGCGGACTTCAATCGGTCGACGATCGGTCCCATCGCCGCGCGCGGCAGCGACTTCGTCACCATCTCACCCCAGTACGACGAACGGGTTCCGCCGGTGCCGGTCGCCTGCCGCGCGAGCTGGGAGACCAGGTCGACGCCCTCCTTGCCGAGCATCAGCATCATGACCAGCGCGCGCGCACGTTCGGGATTGTCGACCGCGATGCCATGCACCTCGGCGATCGATTGCGCGAACAGCGCTGTCGACTCCATGAAGCCGATGGTCTCGACGCCGGACAGCGCCAGCGTGACGCCCGTGCCGATGCCCGGCACGACCGCGGTCGCGCCGACCGCCGCCCCGCCGGCCGTGACAGCGGCGAGGTAGCGAGCCTCGAGCGCGCGCACGATCTGCTCTGGGGTCGCGTCGGGATGGCGCCGGCGGATGCTGCGGATGTGCGCCACGACCAGCGGACGCTGCACGGCCATCACCCGATCCAGGCTGCGCACGCTGAGCGGGTGCTCGTGCGACCCGACGGGTGGCACGGGCTTGTCCCAGGGGGAGTCCTCGGGGAGCGAGTGGATCTTATGGACCTTCTCACGCATGCGGCGATCCTATGCGCCACGCCCGTAAGAATGCCTGAAGCCCCGCTCCCCTTGACAGGGGCGGGGCTTCACGCATGCGTGTGGGTCACACGAAGAGGTTCGCGCGCTCCAGGTCCTCAGCGAAGTCGACCTCGACCGCGTACAGATCCGAGACGTCCATCGGCTCGAGAAGCAGGCCGTCCTCGGCGATGGCGAGCTCGAGACCGCGCTCGAAGTAGTCCTGGTCCTCGACGCGCTGCAGCTGACGCATGAACGCCTTCTTGTCGCGCGACGAGATGTAGTTGATGCCGACCGCCTCGCCGAGGCCGCCCTTGACCGTCTTCGAGAGCTCGTTGATGTAGCCCTCAGCGGTGACGGTGTACTTCACCTCTTCGTCGCTCACCTTCGAGGTGTTGACGGTGACGAACGACTGGTCGCGCTCGATGAACTCGATGGCACGGCCGAGGATGCGCGGATCGAACACGACGTCGCCGTTCATCCAGAGCACGCCGCTCTTGCCGGTGGCGTTCAGCGCGCGCAGCAGGCTCTTGGACGTGTTGGTCACGTCGTAGCGCTCGTTGTGCACGTAGTTCGCGGTGGGGAAGGCCTCGATGATCGTCTCGGCGCGGTAGCCGACAACGGTCGTGATGCGGGCGCTCTTGCCGAAGGCCGCGCGGATGTTGTCGTGCTGCTGGCCCATGATCGTGCGGCCGTCGCTCAGCTCGGTGAGCGGCTTCGGCAGGGCGCGGCCGAGGCGCGAGCCCATTCCGGCTGCGAGGATGACGGTCTGAAGAGTCACGGAATCTCCTAAGAAAGAACGGTGTTCACTGTCGGTTCACCGACGGGACACCTCTTCGTGCCTCCGCAATGCTACCGATAGCCGCTGAGAGACGCCGGGGGAAGGCTGTCCCGTTGTCCTTTCGTGATCGATTGCACACGTTTCTCCCAGAGTCCCACAAGGGGGTTGCGTTCGCGATGTCTCCCGGTTTCGGCCGCCGGGGTCCTGTCAGGGGCGGTTGGTACCGTAGACGCGTGACTGCTCCGCTTGATCCCGAAGATGCCCGCATCGACGACACGACGAGGTCGAGCGACGCTGCGGCCGAGCCGAAGAAGCCCGCGCGCGCGCCCCGCAAGGCCGCCAGCAGCCCGGGTGCCGCCGCCGCCAAGACGGCCGCCGTCAAGAAGGCGGCAGCGACGTCGGCGGCCTCGAAGTCCGCCGCGGCGAAGAAGGCGGCAGAGGCGGATGCCGGCCGTGCGGCGGCTGTGAAGAAGGCGTCCACCACGGGAGCGGCCGCGAAGACGGCGAGTCGTACGACCGCCGCTCGGACGACGGCGACCAAGACCGCGGCGGCGAAGCGGGCCGAGACAGCGAAGAAGGCCCAGACCGCTGCCGCTGCCGCCGCGAAGAAGTCGGCGCCCGCCGATCCCGTGGGCGCGGAACAGGAGGGGGCGCTCGAGGAGAGCGCTGCCGCTCCGGCGAAGACCACCGCGGCGAAGGCGACGGCGGCGAAGACCACCGCGGCGAAGACGACGGCGGCGAAGTCCACCGCGGCGAAGACGACGGCTGCGAAGACGACGGCTGCGAAGGCGACGGCTGCGAAGGCGACGGCGGCCAAGACTGCGGCGACGAAGACGGCGGCGGCGAAGTCGACCGCGGCGAAGACGACGGCTGCGAAGACCCCGGCGACGAAGACCACGGCTGCGAAGGCGAAGTCGGCCGCTGCGAAGTCGACCGCTGCCAAGGCGGCCGCTGCGGAGTCGGCCGCTGCGAAGTCGACCGCTGCGAAGACCACGAGCGCGGCGAAGACGTCTGCCACGACGCCGTCCACCGCGGCATCCCCGACGAAGGCGTCCACATCGACGTCGTCCTCCGGCGCGGCGCCTGCATCGACAGCGAAGCCCCCGGTGACGAAGGCACGCGCGAAGACGGCATCCGCTTCGACACCGGGGACCGACGGCGCGGTCGCCGATTCCGCCCCGCCGGTGCCCGAGATCACGTCCGATGCGGTCATCGCTCTCGACGCCGAGCCCGTGCGTCGGCTGGTCGCCGCATCGAACAGCGCAGAGCTGGCGGAGGCCCGCCCACCGCGCCGTGGAGAGGCAGGTTCTGCCGTCGTCGTCGAGCCGGGAGACCAGGCACCGACCACCCCGGCACCCGATGCTTCGGCAGCAGATTCCGCCGCGACCGAATCTGCAACACCAGACGAGGTGATCTCGAGCGCCGTCGCGGACCCGGCCGTCGCCGATTCGGCCGTGGCTGACCCGGCCGTGGCTGATCTGGTCGTCGCCGACCCGGCCGTGGCTGATCTGGTCGTCGCCGACCCGGACGGAGACGCGCCGGCAGGCGAGGCCATCCGCATCCGCGGTCTGGTGAAGCGCTTCGGCGACTCCGTCGCGGTCGACGATGTCGACCTGACCGTTCCGGCCGGATCGTTCTACGGCCTCGTCGGCCCGAACGGCGCAGGCAAGACCACCACGCTGTCGATCATCGCGGGCCTGCTGCGACCGGACGCGGGCACCGTGCACATCAGCGGAATCGATCAGCGTGAGAAGCCCCTCGACGCCAAGCGGGTCATGGGCGTGCTGCCCGACCGGCTGCGCACCTTCGACCGGCTCACCGGACGCCAGCTGCTGTACTACTACGGACAGCTGCGCGGGCTCGACCGCGCCGTCATCGAGAAGCGCACCGCCGACCTCGCCCGCGCGTTCGATCTCAGCGAGGCGCTGAGCCGCGTCGTCTCGGACTACTCGGCCGGAATGACCAAGAAGGTGATGCTGGCCGGAGCACTGATCCACTCGCCGCGCGTCCTCGTGCTCGACGAGCCGTTCGAGGCCGTCGATCCGGTCTCGTCGGGTGTGATCCTCGACATCCTGCGGTCGTACGTCGCACACGGCGGAACGGTCATCCTCTCCAGCCACGGAATGGATCTCGTCGAGCGGGTGTGCTCGCGCGTGGCCGTGATCGTGGGCGGAGAGGTGCTCGCCGAGGGGACGATCGACGAGGTCCGCGCGGGTCAGACGCTGACCCAGCGATTCATCGAGCTCTCGGGCACCGGCGGCGAAGTGGAGGGACTCGAGTGGTTGCACACGTTCTCCGCCTGAGGGTCGCGCTGCTCGTCGGTGCGCTGCGCGGGGAGCGTGCGGTTCGCGCCGCGGTCGCGCTCGCGGCATCCATCGCCGCGACCGTCGTCGTCTGCCTAGCCGTCCTCGGTCTCGGCGACGCACCACTGGCGACCGCTCGCACCGTCATCGCGCTCGGCGCGGCGGCGCTGATGCTGGCGTTCTTCGTCGGCCCCATGCTCACCGGCACGCCGGATCAGCTCGATCCACGACGTTTCTGGCCGTTCGGCCTGGATGAGCGGCGACTGGGCTGGATGCTCGCGCTGGCCTCGCTGATCAGCGTACCCAGCCTCGCCCTGATCGCCGTGACCGCGTGCGTCGTGATCGTCGTCGTCAACGCCGGAGTCGCCTGGGCGGCGGCTGTGCTGTTCGGCGCCATCGGCGTGCTGTCGATCGCGCTCGCCGCCCGCGTAGGGATGGCTATCAGCGCGATCCTGCTGCCCGAGCGCCGCTCGCGCGAGCTGACCATCCTGTTCGCGTTGCCGGTGATCGTCATCGCGTTCCCCGTCGCGGCGTACTTCGCGTCGCTGCGCTGGGACGGCCAGGTGCCCCCGGCCGTGCAGACGGCGACGGCCATCGTCGGCTTCTCGCCGCTCGCAGCCCCGCAGGCGTTCCTCTTCCATCTCGCCGCGGGCGAGACGGGCGCGGCGTGGGCGAGCGGTCTGATCGCGGTCGCGACGATCGGCGGGATGCTGCTGCTGTGGCATCTGCTGGTCAGGCGGCTTCTCACCGCATCCGAGCGCCCCTATGCGACGCGCGAGCGGTCGGGACTGGGATGGTTCGGATTGCTGCCGGCCAACGCGTTCGGCGCCATCGCCGCGCGCAGCCTCGTGTACTGGCTGCGGGACCGGCGATACATCGTGAACCTGCTCGTCGTGCCGATCGCCGGCGTGCTGACGGTGTTCCCTCTGCTCGTGGCCGGAGTGCCGCTGTGGCTCGCCGCCCTCGTTCCGGTTCCGCTCATGGCGCTGTTCTTCGGGTGGCTGCCGCACAACGACGCCGCCTACGATTCCACGGCACTGTGGATGCACATCGCCAGCGGCGTGCGCGGACTGCCCGATCGGCTCGGCCGACTCGTGCCCGTGCTGCTCGTCGCTCTCCCCGTGCTCGCGATCGCCATCTCCGTCACCCTCGCGGTCATCTCGGACTGGCATCTCCTGCTGCCTCTGATCGGCGTGACGGCGGCGCTTCTGCTCACCGCGCTGGGCATGTCGAGCATCGCATCGGTCGTCGCGCCGTACGCCGTCTCGCGGCCGGGGGACAGTCCGTTCCAGCAGCCGCAGCGCTCGTCTGCACACGGCTCGTACGGCGCCGCGCTGACCTTCGTGGGCGCCCTGCTCGCGAGCACGCCCACGATCTGGCTGTTCGGCCTGACGCTCGTGGAGGGCGACCAGCACGCGCCGACGACGTTCTGGGTCGGGGTGATCAGCGGAGTCGTCGTGCTCTTCGGCGGTGCCGCGGTGGGCGCCGTGATCTTCGAGCGCAGCGGGGAGAGGCTGATGGAGTTCGTCGAGAGGACCTGACCTCGGCGTCCCAGACGCGGATAGAATCTCGGCATGAGTACTCCGCTGGACAGCCCCGATCAGGGTGGCGTGGCAACGCTCGATCGCGAACTCGAAGAGCTGCTGCAGGAAGAGCATCTCGAGCCGGGGGACCACGAGCGCTTCTCGCACTACGTCAAGAAGGACAAGATCCTCGAGTCGGCGATCACCGGCAAGCCGGTGCGCGCGCTCTGCGGCAAGAAGTGGACTCCGGGCCGCGACCCGGAGAAGTTCCCGATCTGCCCGACCTGCAAAGAGATCTACGAGAGCATGGTGTCCTGACGCGTCGTCGCGTCAGTCCGCATCCACGAACAGAGTCGGGATCGCCGGGTCCGATTTGCTGAGGGCCAGCGCCCGCACGGGCAGCTCCTCCCGCACCCGCAGGTGATGCTCTCGCGCCGACGCGGTCCCGGTGGCGCCCTCGTGCGCCGCATCGATCTCGCCGCCGTCGACGAGAACGACCTGCAGTGCGCGGGCGTCAGGGTGCTCGGCAGCCGTGTCGACCTGCTCGAAGCCGTCGGCGACCGACACGGTCTCGGCGACAGCGACGCCCGCGTCGAGGGTGCGGAACGCCGCCTTGCGTCCGCCCTTCGACCCCTTGTCGGTGGATGCCTTGGCCACGGCGACCCAGCCACCGGAGGAGTCCTGTCGGGCGACGAGCTTGTAGACCATGCTCGCGGTCGGGTAGCCGGAACCGGTGACCACGGAGGTGCCGACCCCGTAGAAGTCGACGGGGGAGGCCGCCAGGGCGGCGATCGCGTACTCGTCGAGGTCGCTCGTCACCGTGATCTTCGTCTCGGTCGCCCCGAGCTCATCGAGCTGCTGGCGGACGGCCGCCGCGACCAGCGGCAGATCGCCCGAGTCGAGCCGCACCCCGCCGAGCCCCGTGCCGGCGACACGAATGGCCGTCTCCACGCCCTTGCGGATGTCGTAGGTGTCGACGAGCAGCGTGGTGCCGGTGCCGAGGCTCTCGATCTGAGAGCGGAACGCATCCTCCTCGGAGTCGTGCAGCAGAGTCCACGAGTGCGCCGCGGTGCCCATCGTAGGGATACCCCACTGCCGCCCGGCCTCGAGGTTGCTCGTCGACGCGAATCCCGCGATGTACGCGGCGCGGGCGGCTGCGACCGCGGACTGCTCTGCTGCGCGACGCGAGCCCATCTCCGCGAGCGGGCGCTCGCCGGCGGCGATGCTCATCCGCGACGCCGCCGTCGCGACCGCGGAGTCGTGGTTCAGCACGCTCAACGCGAGTGTCTCGAGCACGACGGCGTCGGCGAACGTGCCCTCGACGGTGAGGATCGGGGAACCGGGGAAGTACAGCTCGCCCTCGCGGTAGCCGCGGATGGTTCCCGTGAATCGGTAGTTCTCGAGGTAGGTGACGGCCTCGGCATCCACCACGTCGTTGTCGCGCAGATACCGCAGCTCGTCCTCGCCGAAGCGGAAATCGCGCAGCAGCGTCAGCAGGCGCCCGGTGCCGGCGACGACCCCGAAGCGACGGCCGCCGGAGAGGCGCCGCGAGAACAGCTCGAACACGCTCGGTCGCGACGCGGTGCCGTCCCGCAGCGACGCGGCCAGCATGGTCAGTTCATAGCGGTCGGTGAGGAACGCGGAGCTCATCGGGCCAGTGTATCCAGCCGCCGGGTCGGGGATACTGGTCAGCGGACGCCCGCCCCCACGACCCGCGACGGAGCCTGCGCATGTCAGACGAGCTGACCCGACTCGTGAACGGAGTCCTGTGGCCCGGATTCCTCGGTTCCGAGGTGCCGACGTGGCTCGGCATCGCGCTCGATGAGGGGCTCGCGGGCGTGGTCTACTTCGCGCAGAATCTCGTCGGTGACACGGCCGCGCTGAGCGCGAGCATCCACGATCGATCGCCGCGTGCGCTGATCGGCATCGACGAGGAGGGCGGCAGCGTCACGCGGCTCGAGACGCAGGGCGGATCCACCGTCCCGGGGGCGGCGCAGCTGGGCGTCGTGGACGACGTCACGGCCACGGAGGCGACCGGCTACGAGATCGCGCGACGCGTCGACGCCGTCGGCGCCGACGTCGTGCTCGGCCCGGTGGCGGATGTGAACAGCGACCCGCGCAACCCCGTGATCGGGGTGCGCTCCTTCGGCGACAGCGCCGACCTCGTCTCCCGACACGCCGCCGCCGCGGTGCGGGGCATCCAGCGAGCGGGGCTCGCGGCGTGCGCCAAGCACTACCCCGGGCACGGCGACACGCGCACCGACTCCCACCACGATCTGCCCGTCCTCACCCTCACGCAGCGCGAGATCGACGAGCAGCATCTTCCGCCGTTCGCCGCCGCGGTGCAGGCGGGGGTGCGCTCGATCATGACCGCGCACATCGGCTCTCCCCTCTGGGGAGACGCTCCCGCCACCCTCAGCCCGACCGTGCTCGGGCGGCTGCGCGCCGACGGCTTCGACGGGGTGATCGTGAGCGACGCCCTCGACATGGCCGCGATCCGGGAGCGGGCGGGGATCGGCGGGGGAGCGGTGCAGGCTCTCGCCGCGGGCGTCGACCTGCTGTGCATCGGCAACCCCACGAACCCCGGAGCGGCGATGCTGCCCGATCAAGACGAGCGGGACTACCGCTCGGCACGCGACGCGATCATCGCGGCGATCCGCAACGGCGAGCTCGCCCGCGAGCGGGTGGAGGAGGCGGCCCGGCGCGTCGCGTCGATGGCGGATGCCGTCAGGCGGCGCCCCGAGCCCCCGGAGGCGGTCTTCGACGCGGACAGCATCGCCGATCGTGCGGTGCGCGTGCAGGGCGAGCTGCCGGCTTTCACCGACGAGCCGACCACGGTCATCGACCTGCGCACCCCGTCGAGCCTGGCGGTGGACAGCGCGGCGGGTCACGTCGCACGGGTTCTCGCCGTCGGCGGCGAGATCGTGCGCTTCGACGCATCGTCGGCCACGAGGAGTCAGCTCGCCGATGCTGCCCGTCGAGTGATCGCGCGGCAGAGCGTCGTGCTCGTCGACTGTCTGGACGTCGGGTGCGCGCAGCGGGCCGTGCTGGATGCGCTCCGCGCTGCCGCGCCCGGCGTCGTCGCGGTGAACGTGGGGCTGTTCGCGGAATCCGACGGCGTCGTCGTCTCGTCGCCTGCCGCCAGCGCGCTCGCCGCCCGCGCCGCCCGGCGCGCCCTGCGGGGGCGCTGACGCCGTCGAACAGCAGCCGCGGGCCGTACTCGAAGAGCGGCACCGGGGGCGTCCGCACCCGAGAGCAGCATGCCGCCGACTAGGCTTGAACACCATGGACGACGCACCGATCGGGATCTTCGACTCCGGTGTCGGCGGACTCACGGTGGCGAGGGCCATCCGCGCGCAGCTTCCGCAGGAGTCTCTGGTGTACATCGGCGACACGGCGCACTCGCCCTACGGGCCGAAGCCGATCGCCGACGTCAGGCGGTACAGCATCGAGGTGCTCGACGCGCTCGTGGACCAGGGCGTGAAGATGCTCGTGATCGCATGCAACACGGCATCCGCGGCGGTGCTGCGCGACGCCCGCGAGCGGTACGACGTGCCGGTCGTCGAGGTGATCGGCCCTGCCGTGCGGCGCGCCGTCTCGACCACGCGCAATGGCCGCGTCGGCGTGATCGGAACGGTCGGCACGATCGGTTCGCGGGTGTACCAGGACATGCTAGAGGTGAACGAGCGCCTGGAGGTGTTCACCGCCGCGTGCCCTCGCTTCGTCGAGTTCGTCGAGGCCGGCATCACCGGCTCGCCCGAGGTGCTGGCCGTGGCCGAGGAGTACCTCGCCCCGTTGCGGGATGCCAGGGTCGACACCCTCGTGCTCGGATGCACGCACTACCCGTTTCTGCGCGGCGCGATCAGCTACGTGATGGGCGAGGGCGTCTCGCTCGTCTCGAGCGACGACGAGACCGCCGCCGACGTCTACCGCCAGCTCGTGAAGCACGACCAGCTCGCATCCCCGGGCGCCGTCGCCAGCTACGTCTACGAGGCGACCGGCGATTCGGCGGAGGACTTCACCGCCCTCGCGAACCGGCTGATGGGCCACGAGGTGCGCGACGTGCAGCTCGTGCAGACCGGCGTGATCGATCTGCCGTACCTGCTCGCGGCTGAAGCCGACGAGGTCGGCCGTGACGGCACCGTCCAGTCCTGACACCCCCGCCTTCGACCCGCTCCGCCCTGAACCGCTCCTTCCTGAACCGCTCCGCCCTGAATCGCTCCGAGAGGACACCATGTCAGACATCGTCCGCGCCGACGGGCGCAGCACCGACCAGCTCCGCGAGATCACGATCGAGCGCGGCTGGTCCGCGCACGCCGAGGGCTCGGCGCTGATCAGCTTCGGCGGCACGAAGGTGCTGTGCACCGCGTCGTTCACCAACGGCGTGCCGCGCTGGCTGACCGGCAAGGGCAAGGGGTGGGTGACCGCCGAGTACGCGATGCTGCCGCGTGCCACCAACTCACGCAACGACCGCGAGAGCGTGAAGGGCCGCATCGGCGGTCGCACGCACGAGATCTCGCGCCTCATCGGCCGCGCGCTGCGCGCGGTGGTCGACACGAAGGCGCTGGGTGAGAACACCATCGTCATCGACTGCGACGTGCTGCAGGCCGACGGCGGCACCAGGACCGCGGCGATCACCGGGGCGTACGTCGCGCTCGCCGACGCCATCGAGTGGGGTCGGGACAAGAAGTTCATCGGTCGCAACGCGAAGCCGCTGCTCGATACCGTCGCGGCCGTCTCGGTGGGCATCATCGACGGCGAGCCGATGCTCGATCTCGCCTACGTCGAGGACGTCCGCGCCGAGACCGACATGAACGTCGTCGTCACCGGACGCGGGCTCTTCGTCGAGGTGCAGGGCACCGCCGAGGGCGCGCCGTTCGACAAGCGCGAGCTCGACGCCCTGCTCGACCTGGGAATCGCCGGCTGCGCGTCGCTGCAGCAGCACCAGCTCGCGGCGCTGGCCGACGGAAGCGCCGAATGAAGGTCGTCCTCGCCACGCACAACCCGCACAAGGTCGCGGAGTTCCAGCAGATCGTCGCCGCCACCCGTCCCGACCTCGAGGTGATCGGGTACGACGGGCCCGAGCCGGTCGAGGACGGCGTCACCTTCGCGCAGAACGCGCTGATCAAGGCACGCGCGGCGTTCGCACATACAGGGCTGCCGGCGCTCGCCGACGACTCCGGAATCTGCGTGGACGTGCTCGGCGGATCCCCCGGCGTCTTCTCGGCGTACTGGGCGGGGCAGAAGAAAGATGCCACGGCCAACCTCGCGCTGCTGCTCGACCAGCTCCGCGACGTCGCCGACCCCCACCGCACCGCGCAGTTCCACTCGACCATCGCGCTGGTGACCGCCGACGGCGCAGAGCGCACCGTCGAGGGCGTCTGGCCCGGGCGCCTCGCGCACCGGGCATCCGGCTCGGGGGGATTCGGGTACGACCCGATCTTCATCCCCGACGGTCAGGACCCGGCCTCGGAGCGCTCAGTAGGCGAGTTCACCGACGCCGAGAAGCAGTCGCAGTCGCATCGGTCCCGCGCCTTCCAGGCTCTGATCCCGCTGCTCGCCGCGCTGTAGCACCGCCCCGCCCGGGCTGTTGAGAACCGTTACCGTTCCCGTGTGCTCGGAAAGGGCCTCGAGAGCGTGCCGCCCGGCCTAGCCTGGAGGCATGCACGACCACGCACCCGCCGCCGGGGGGATTCGCGACGCCGGCCACCGGCGCCTGCTGGCGATCTCGCTGACGCTGACCGCCACCGTGATGGTGGTGCAGGTCGTCGGCGCGATCCTGTCGGGCTCGCTGGCGCTGCTCGCCGACGCCGCGCACATGTTCACCGACTCGTCGGCCCTCGTGATCGCCCTGATCGCGACCGCGGTGGCCGCGCGACCCGCCGATGACCGGCGCACGTTCGGCTACCAGCGCGCGGAGGTGTTCGGTGCGCTGATCAACGCCATCATCCTCATCGCGCTGATGGTCGTGGTCGCCGTGCAGGGCATCCAGCGGCTGATCGACCCGGGCGAGGTCGAGGTGGCGGGCCCGCTCATGCTGGCCGTCGCAGTCATCGGCCTGATCGCCAACGCCATCGCGATGTGGGTGCTCAGCCGCGCGCAGAAGACGAGCATCAACGTGCGCGGCGCCTACCTCGAGGTGATGGGCGACCTGATCGGGTCGGCGATGGTCATCGTCGCCGCCGTCGTGATCGTGACCACGGGATGGATGCCGGCCGACGCGATCGCCTCGCTGCTGATCGCGGCGCTCATCCTGCCGCGCGCGATCTCGCTGCTGCGGGAGGTGTTCTCGGTGCTGGCGGAGTCTGCACCGCAGGGCATGGCGGTCAGCGAGATCCGCGAGCATCTGCGGGTGTACCCGGGCGTCGTCGACGTGCATGACGTGCACGTGTGGCAGCTGACCCGCGGCGCCCCCGTGTTCACCGCGCATGTGACGGTGGAACCGGCCGTGCTGGCATCCGGTGGTTCGTCGCGGCTGCTGCAGGAGCTGCAGGGCTGTCTTGCGCACCACTTCGACGTCGCCCACTCGACCTTCCAGCTCGAGCCCGCCGATCATGACGAGTGCGAGGCCGCGCACGCCTGAGGGTCAGTCCTCGACGCGCACCTCGTCGGGCGACTTGTCCGGCCGCAGCCCGCGCCAGCGGGAGTGACGCAGGATGCCGCCCGGTGACCAGTTCGCGAACTCCACCTCGCCGACCAGTTCCGGACGCACCCACAGCGCATCGGATGCATCGGGGGAGGGCACCTGCAACGGAGCGGTCTGCACGCGCAGCGGCTCGAGCTGCACGGCGAGATCGCGCAGCATCCGGTCGGTGAATCCGGTGCCCACCCGACCGACGTAGCGCAGGCCGCCGTCGGACTCCGGTGACGGCACGGCGAGCAGCAGCGAGCCGATCCCGTCTCGACGGGCGCCCTGACCGGGCCGGATGCCGACGACGACGACCTCCTGGGCATGCGTCCGCTTGAGTTTCAGCCACGAGCTCGAGCGTCGCCCTGGTCGGTACCGGGAGTCGGGGTCTTTGGCGACGACACCCTCGAGGCCGAACTCCCGACTCGCGTCGAGAGCGGCCTCGAGATCGTCGAAGACGGGCGGCACCTGCACCGGAGCGTCGAGATCGGCGGCGAGCTGCTCGAGTAGCTCGCGCCGCTGGCGCAGCGGCATGCCGGTGAGGTCGTGCCCGTCGAGTCGCAGCAGATCGAAGAGCATGTAGCTGATCGGGGTGCGCACGACCTCGCGTTCGATCTCGCGGCCCTTGGTGAGGTGCATCCGATTCTGCAGGAGGGCGAAGCTGGGGCGCCCGTCGTGGTCGAAGGCGACGATCTCGCCGTCGACCACCGCCTCGGCGGCTGGCAGGTGCGGGGCTCCGTCGGCGGTGAGCTCGGGATAGCGCGCGGTGATGTCGGTGCCGCTGCGGGCGCGCAGAGTGAACCGGCCGATGCCGTCGCCATCGCGCTGCCACGTGCCGATCGCTCGGATACCGTCCCACTTGATCTCCGCCCACGCCGGCTCGCTGAGCGAACGCGCGAGGCCCGGCGTGCCGGACTCCGACAGCATCGGCGGGATGAACGGGGGCACCGCGGTGGCGTCGGCGCTGTTCTCCTGCTCGGGTGGAGACGGTCTCCCGGTGCGGCGAGGGGATCGCCGGCCGGGGGATGGCTGCGCGTCCGCATCCTTCATGCGGTGCAGCAGCCACTGCGACTTCTCGCCCTCGCCGCCGGTGCGGATCAGAGCGAGACGGGCTGTGCCGAGCCTGCCGCCCGGCTGCCCGGTGAACGTGCCGATCACCTCCTCGTCGCGCCACTTCTCCAGTGAGACCGTGCCGGTGTCCCACACGGTCATGGAACCCGCACCGTACTCGCCGGCCGGGATCTCGCCCTCGAAGTCGAGGTACTCGAGCGGGTGGGGTTCCGTCATCACCGCCAGGTGGTTGCGGTCGGCGGTCTCCGGCACGCCCTTCGGCACCGCCCAGCTGACGAGCACGCCGTCGCGCTCGATCCGCAGGTCGTAGTGCAGCCGACTGGCGTGGTGCTCTTGGATCACGAACCGCGGCGCATCGCCCGAGCCCGCATATGCCGTGCGCGGCATGGGCTCGGGAGTCTTCTCGGCGTCCCGTTTCGCGAGGTACGAGGTGAGCGCGGTGCTGGGCGGTGCGAGGGCCGCCAGGGGGTCGACGCCGGAGCGCATCCGCTCGAGAACCTCGTGCAGGTCGAGGTGCCGCAGAGCCGGGTCGTCGAGCTCATCCCACGTGCGTGGCGCCGCGACCCAGGGGTGAGCGCGTCCGCGCAGGGAGTACGGCGCGATGGTGGTCTTGGACGCGCTGTTCTGACTCCAGTCGATGAAGACCCTGCCGCCGCGCTGCGACTTCGCCATGACGTGGGTCGCGAGGTCGGGATGGTCGGCCTCGATCAGCCGCGCGAGCTCCTTCGCCACCGCCGAGACGTCATCGCTCGACTGCAGGCCGGTGCCGTCGTCGGCCGTGGGCAGGCGGGCGTACAGGTGGATGCCCTTGCTGCCGCTCGTGACCGGCATCGGCTCCAGCCCCATCCCGCCGAGGATGACGCGGGCGATCCGCGCGACCTCGGCGCACTGCGCGAGGCCCACATCGGGACCCGGGTCGAGGTCGAGTACGAGCCGGTCCGGCATCCCGCGTCCGCCGGAAGGGGTGAAGCGCCACTGCGGCACGTGCAGCTCCAGAGCGGCGATCTGCGCGAACCAGACGAGCGAGGCGACATCGTCGGCGAGCGGGTAGTCCTTCGGGCCGTCGGAGTGCTCGATCGGCATCCGCCTGATCCAGTCGGGGGCCCCGCGCTCGAGCTGCTTGGTGAAGAAGCTCCCGCCGGGCACGTCTGCCGTGCCGACCCCGTCGACCCACCGCTTGCGGGTGACCGGGCGTCCGCGCAGGTGCGGCAGCATGAGCGGCGCGATCTGCGAGTAGTAGGCGATCACCTCGCCCTTGGTGGTGCCGGTCTCGGGGTAGACGACCTTGTCGAGGTTGGTGATGCGCAGGCGACGGCCGTCGATCTGAACGACCTGCTCGCCGGATGCCATGGGGCCAGGTTAGTGGGCATCCGCAAGCCCCTCGCGGCTGGCGGCGGCCTGGTGTTCACTGAGGGCATGAGAAGCATCTGGAAGGGCGCTCTGACGTTCGGACTCGTGAACGTCCCGGTGAAGGTGTACTCCGCGACCGAGGACCACGACGTGCCGCTGCACCAGGTGCACCACGAAGACGGCGGGCGCATCCGGTACCAGCGCATCTGCGAGATCGACGGCGAGCCCGTCGAGTACGCCGACATCGGCCGCGCCTACGTCGACGACGGGCAGACGATCGTGCTCACCAAGGACGACCTGGCGTCGCTCCCGGCCGAGAAGAGCCGCGAGATCGACGTCGTCGAGTTCGTGCCCAGCGACCAGGTCGATCTGCTGACCCTCGACAAGGCCTACTACCTGGAACCCGACTCGAAGTCGCCGAAGGCGTACGTGCTGCTGCGCAAGACCCTCGAGCAGACCGACCGCACCGCCATCGTGCGCTTCACCCTGCGGCAGAAGACCCGCCTCGCCGCGCTGCGCGTGCGTGGCGACGTGCTCGTGCTGCAGACGCTGCTCTGGGCGGACGAGGTGCGCGAGGCCGCTTTCCCCGCGCTCGACGAAGACGTGAAGATCAGCACGAAGGAGCTCGAGATGTCGGCAGCTCTCGTCGAGAGCTACTCCAGCGACTTCGACCCGGAGGAGTTCGTCGACGAGTACCAGAAGGAGCTGCGCACCCTCATCGACGCGAAGATCGAGGCGGGCGAGGGCTTCGACGCGGCCTCGACCTTCGGCGACGAGCGCGAGGCCGAGAAGGGCGGCGAGGTCATCGACCTGATGGAGGCGCTGCGCGCCAGCGTCGAGCGCACCAAGGCGGCCAGGAAGGGCAGCGCGGCGGCGGATGCCGAGGACACAGCCGACGACGGGGACGCCGACGAGGGGAAGCCGACGCGCAAGAAGGCGGCCCCGAAGAAGGCGGCCCCGAAGAATGCGGCCCCGAAGAAGGCGGCCCCGAAGAAGCCGGCGGCGAAGAAGGCGTCGACCAGGAAGAAGGCCGGCTGAGCCTTCGGCAGGGTCAGTGCTTCCCGTCGCCGTCGAGGTCGGGCGCGCGGTCGAAGACCTCGGGATCCAGCCGCAGGGCCTCTGCCTCGGCGGCATCCGTGTCGACGTCGTCTCCGCGGGCGGCGGCCTTCTTGGCCTTGTACCGCTCGACGAGGTAGTGCCACAGGGTGACGACGGCGGTGCCGCCGACGGCGAGTAGCAGGATGAGGTCGATGTAGTCGACGACGAGGTCGCGGATCCACGGGATGTAGGCGATCAGGTAGCCGACCATCGTCAGGCCGAAGCCCCACAGCAGCGCGCCGATCAGGTTGAACAGCGAGTACCGCTTCCACGGCATGTGGCCGACTCCCGCGGCGACCGGGGCGAAGGTGCGCACGATCGGCACGAAGCGGGCGAGGATGATCGTGATTCCGCCGAAGCGGTCGAAGAACGCGTTGGTGCGCTCGACGTTCTTCACGCTGAACAGGCCGGATTCCTTGCGCTCGAACACCGCGGGCCCGCCCTTGTGTCCGATGAGATAGCCGACCTCGCCGCCCACGAACGCCGCGAGCGCGATCAGCAGCGAGACGCCCCAGATGTTCACGCCGAAGATGTCGCTGGTGTGGGTGAGCAGCCCGGAGATGACGAGCAGCGTGTCACCCGGCAGCAGGAAGCCCACCAGCAGCCCGGTCTCGGCGAACACGATGAAGCAGACCACCGCGAGCGCCCAGGCACCTGCTCCCTCGATGATGTTCGCCGGGTCGAGCCATGGGATCAGCGCCGTCGGGGCCTGGAGCATGGTGTGGAGCAAAAGAGTTCCCGTCGTTCGATATCGGCGGAGTGCGGAGATGCGGTGCGGAAGATGGGACTTGAACCCACACGCCCGGGGGCACAGGAACCTAAATCCTGCGTGTCTACCGATTCCACCACTTCCGCGCGGTTTTGAGTCTAGCGATCGAGTCGGTCGGGTTTTCCGTAGATTCGCCCTACGGCTTCCTGTGGATAACTTCGACGCGGGCGTGTCGATCTCTGTCAGGATGCCCGGCGTGAGCTATCCGTCCGCCGCCGTCGCCGAGAGAGTGCGTCGGCGTCTGCGCCTGGAGAACACCGATCCCTCCGCCGAGCCCGACGAGGCGCGTCGGATCGCGCAGCTGGAGGTGCGCAGGCACAACGACCTCGCCCTGCAGCGGGGCGAGACGATGATCGACGACGAAGCGGCTCTCGTGCGCGATGTCCTGGCCTCCGTCTCGGGGTTCGGTGCGCTGCAGCCTCTTCTCGACGACCCCGAGATCGAGGAGATCTGGCTCAACGGTCCCGACCGGGTGTTCGTCGCGAAGGGCGGGGCGACGCACCGCGTCGACCTGCAGCTGACGGATGCCCTGATCCGCGACCTCGTCGAGCGGATGCTGCAGACCACGGGCCGTCGCGTCGACGTGAGCCAGCCGTTCGTCGATGCGTCGCTGCCCGACGGATCGCGTCTGCACGTCGCGATCGCCGACGTGGTGCGTGGATCCTGGGCGGTGAACATCCGCAAGTTCCTGACGCGGCACCGCACCATCGAGGCGCTGGTCGCGCAGGGCTCCGTGCCCTCGCAGGTCGCCGACCTGCTGCTGGCCGGGCTGCGCGCGGGACGCAGCATCATCGTCTCCGGCGCCACGCACGCGGGCAAGACCACGCTGCTCGGTGCTCTGCTGTCAGCCTGCGCGGCCGACCAGCGCATCATCACGGTCGAAGAGACGTTCGAGCTCGCCGTCGACGGCCCGGACGTGGTGGCGCTGCAGGGCCGCCAGGCGAGTCTCGAGGGCACCGGAGAGATCACGCTGCGCCGGCTCGTGAAGGAGGCCCTGCGCATGCGACCTGATCGCCTCGTCGTCGGCGAGGTCCGCGATGCCGAGGCGCTCGATCTCGTTCTCGCCCTGAACACCGGCGTGCCCGGCGCGGGCACAGTGCACGCCAACTCGGCCGCGGAGGCACTCGAGAAGCTGGCGCTGCTGCCCCTGCTCGCCGGGCGCAACATCGACCGCTCCTTCATCGCGCCGGCGCTGGCATCGTCGATCTCGTTCGTCGTGCACTGTCGTCGGGAGGCAGACGGGTCGCGTCGGGTCGTCGAGGTGATCGCGCCGACGGGCGAGGTCGCCGACGGCCGCATCGTCAGCACCTCGGTCTACCGGGCGGAGGAGGCGACATGACTCTGCTCGTCGGCGCGCTGCTCGGTGCGGGGCTGCTCCTGTGCGTGTCGCCGTGGCTCTGGCCGCGCCAGGAGCGACCCGCTCGCGATCCGCGCAGCACGCGTCTGCGACGGCTGCTGGATGAGGCCGGGCATTCGCGCACGCCGACGCGCACGATCGTCGCGGTCATGGTCGCGATCGCCGCGGTGTCGGCCGCCCTCGCATGGCTGCTCACGGGCATCCCGGTGCTGGTCTCCCTCGCTGCGCTCGCCGGCGCTGCCGCTCCCGTGATGTTCCTGCGCGGACGCAGGCTGCGGCTGCGTAAGGCGCGGCGGCAGATGTGGCCGGACGTCTGCGATCTGCTGGTCGCGGCCATCCGTGTGGGGCTCTCGCTGCCGGATGCGGTGGCGAGCCTCGCCGAATCGGCGCCGCCGGCCGTGCGTCCGGCGTTCCAGGTCTTCGCCCGCGACCTGCAGTCGACCGGACGCTTCGAGTCGAGCCTCGACCGGCTGAAGGCGACGCTGGCCGATCCGATCGCCGACCGCATCGCCGAGACGCTGCGGATGGCCCGCCAGGTCGGCGGCACCGAGCTGACCGGCGTGCTGCGCGCGCTGTCGTCGTCGGTGCGCGCGGATGCCGCGCTGCGCGGCGAGGTCGAGGCGCGGCAGTCGTGGATCCGCGGCGCCGCCGTGCTCGGCGCGGTCGCCCCCTGGGTGATCCTGGGCCTGCTCGTGATGCGCCCCGAGGGTCGCGACGCGTACGGCAGCACCGAGGGAGTGCTCGTCATCCTCGTCGGCGCGGTCGTGTCGGTGGTGGCGTTCCGCATCATGCTGCGCATCGGGCGGCTGCCCGAGCCGGAGCGGTGGTTCGGATGACCGCCGCGACGGATGCCGCCATCGCGGTGCTGCTGGGCGGGTCGCTCGCGCTCGGCCTGCTCGGCGTGCTCTCGGCGCTGCCGCGCTGGGGCGCACCCTCTCTCGAGCGACGGATCGCGCCGTACGTGCGCGATGTGGTCGACGATGATGCGCTGCCGGCGGGCATCCTGCCGGCCGTCAGCGTCATGCCGGTGCACGGCCGGCGACTGTGGGAGAGGCTGCGGGAGATGTTCGACCGGATGCTCGGCGGTGGCGACACGCTGCGGCTGCGTCTCGCGCAGGCCGGCGCCGACCAGACACCTGCAACCTTCCGCGGGCGTCAGCTCGCCTGGGGAGTGACCGGACTCCTGGTCGGCGCGGTCGCCGTGGTGGTCATGGCGGTCTCCGGGCGCATGACTCCGCCGGCCGTGCTGCTGCCGGTCATCGCCGCAGCCGGCGCGGCGATCGCATACGACATGCAGCTCACCGCGCGGGCACGCTCTCGTCGCGCGCGCCTGGCCGACGAGCTGCCCACGACGCTGGAGTTCCTCGCCCTGTGCCTCTCAGCGGGCGAGTCGCTGCTCGACGCGCTGCGCCGCGTGTCGGCGATCGGCACGGGGGAGCTGACCGGAGAGCTGCGTCAGACGGTGCTGGCGGTGCACACCGGGTCGCCGCTCGCGGACGCGCTCGGCGAGACAGCCACGCGGCTGCAGCTGCCGGGGCTCTCCCGGGCCACCGACCAGATCGTCGCCGCCCTCGAGCACGGTGCGCCGCTCGCCGCGGTGCTGCACTCGCAGGCTGCCGACGCCAGAGACGAGGCGAAGCGCGTGCTCATCGAGCAGGCAGGGCAGAAGGAGATCCTCATGCTCCTGCCGCTCGTGTTCCTGATCCTGCCGCTGAGCGTGCTGTTCGCGGTGTATCCGGGCCTGTTCATCCTGCGACTGGGCCTGGGCTGACAACGATCGACGATCCGGAGGGAGAAGAGAGATGAAGAAGCTGGAGAGGTGGTTCGCGCTCGGCCGCGACGTGGTGGAGGACGAACGGGGCGACGTGCCCGGCTGGGTGCTGGTGACGCTGATGACCGCGGCGCTCGTCGTGGTGATCTGGGCGGTCGCCGGTCCCGCGCTGGTCGACCTGTTCGAGCAGGCGATCTCGCGCGTCTCGGGCATCTGACCGACGCTCGGGATGCGTGCGCGCTCTCTCCTCGCCGATGAGCGAGGGTCGAGTCCCGTCGAGTTCGTGCTCGTCGGCGCGCTGCTGACGGCGCTCACCCTCGCCGTGCTGCAGATCGCGCTCGCCGTGTACGTGCGCAACGTCGTGCACGACGCGGCGGTCGAAGGCGCGCACCACGCGGCGCTCGCCGACACGACGCTCCAGGAGGGCGCCGCGCGCACCGAGGCCGTGATCACCCGAGCAGTCGGGGACGAGTACGCCGGAGACATCGGGGTCGGAGAGGACATGAGCCTGGGGCACCCGAGCGTGCTCGTGCGCGTGCGCACGACGCTGCCCGTGCTGGGTCTGCTCGGCGTTCCGTTCGGATTGGAGGTGGAGGCGCGTGCGCCCGTCGAATCGTTCGGAGACGACTGAACCGCTGCTCGACGACGAGACCGGTTCCGCCGCCCTCGAGTTCATCGTCGCCGGCCTGCTGCTGCTCGTCCCGCTCGTGTACCTCGTGCTCGTGCTGGGCGCGCTTCAGGAGCAGACGCTCGGCGCGGAGGCCGCGGCGCGTCACACGGCGCGGGTGATCGGTCAGGCGCCGGATGTCGAGACGGCAGCCGAACGCGCGGATGCCGTGCTCGCCGGCGTCATCCGGGAATACGGCATGGACGAGGACGCCGTCGACGTGGGGATCAGCTGCCGTCCGGCATCCCCCGCATGTCCGAGCGCCGGGGCGACGGTGATCGTCACGGTGCGAGCGGAGGTGACGCTGCCCCTCATGCCGCCGATCTTCGGGCTCGATGAGCTGGCGGCCATACCCGTCGAGGCGCAGGCCGCGCAGAAGGTCTCGAGACCGTGGGGGAGCGGATGAGCGGCTCGGCGCGGNNCCGCGCCGCGCTCGCGGGCGACGACGGCAGCGTGCTGCCGCTGGTGCTCGGGTACGCGATGCTCGCGATCGCGGTGATCTTCGTCGGCGTGTGCGCCACCGACCTCTACATCGCCCAGAAGCGTCTCGACTCGCTCGCCGACGCGGCGGCGCTCGCCGGATCCGACGGCTTCACCCTCGAGGCGGAGGGTGAAGGCGTGCGAGCCGAGCTCACCGACGACGGTGTGCGCGACCAGGCATCCGCGGTGATCGGGGCGGTCGACTCCGCGGCGAGCCTGGTGTCGGCGGGAACGCCCGACGGGGTCTCGGCGCGGGTCACGGTCGCCGCGGCCTGGCATCCGCCGCTCCTCTCGCCGTTCGTGCCCGACGGGGTGCCGCTCGAGGCGACGGCGACGAGCCGCACGGCGCTGCGGTGAGCGGGATGTCAGTGCTCGCGTCGCGGCAGGAACTTCGGCGTCCAGACCGCGAAGCCCGCGGCTCCCAGCAGCGCAACCCCGCCCATCACCGCGGTCGCGAGGGGCAGCGAGGCCAGCGCCACGATCGACGCGATCATCACCGGGGCTGCCGCGCCCCCGGCATCCGTCAGCGTCCGCCACGCCCCGAGGAACGTCGCGGGATCGGTCTCGGGGGCGAGATCGGCTCCGTAGGTGAGCAGGATGCCACTGGAGAGGCCGTTGCCGAGTCCGAGCACCGCGGCCATCAGCGCGAACCACATCGTCGCCTGATCCAGATCATGCGTGAACGACAGGGCGATGAGCCCGGCACCCATCAGCAGCATCGCGGGAAGCGCCGCCCAGATGCGGCCGAACCGGTCCATCACCTGGCCGCTCGCGTAGAACAGCGCGAAGTCGATGGCGCCGGAGACGCCCACGACGATGGCGATCGTGCTGGCATCGAGCCCGAGCGACACCCCCCACAGCGGCACGATCACCTGGCGTGCCGATCGCACCGCCGACAGCGCCGCGGCGGAGAGGCCGAGGCGCATCAGCACACCGCGGTAGTACGAGATGGTCTCGAGCACGCCGTAGCGATCGCGGGTGGGGATCGACCCGGTGACGACCTCGCCGGAGTCCTCTGCGACCGCAGCGCCGGTCGGCTTGAGCAGCACCGGGCTGCTCTTCTCGGGGTCGGGGCCGAACAGCACGAGCGGCACGATCGCCGCGCAGCACACGATCAGCGCCCAGATCGTCGACTGCTCCGACCCGGTCAGCTGGATCAGCGCGGC
>NZ_MJIR01000025.1:0-3719 GCF_001878835.1 Microbacterium sp. AR7-10
AGATGTGTATAAGAGACAGGGGTGAAGGTGATGCAACATACGGAAAACTTACCCTTAAATTTATTTGCACTACTGGAAAACTACCTGTTCCATGGCCAACACTTGTCACTACTTTCTCTTATGGTGTTCAATGCTTTTCCCGTTATCCGGATCATATGAAACGGCATGACTTTTTCAAGAGTGCCATGCCCGAAGGTTATGTACAGGAACGCACTATATCTTTCAAAGATGACGGGAACTACAAGACGCGTGCTGAAGTCAAGTTTGAAGGTGATACCCTTGTTAATCGTATCGAGTTAAAAGGTATTGATTTTAAAGAAGATGGAAACATTCTCGGACACAAACTCGAGTACAACTATAACTCACACAATGTATACATCACGGCAGACAAACAAAAGAATGGAATCAAAGCTAACTTCAAAATTCGCCACAACATTGAAGATGGATCCGTTCAACTAGCAGACCATTATCAACAAAATACTCCAATTGGCGATGGCCCTGTCCTTTTACCAGACAACCATTACCTGTCGACACAATCTGCCCTTTCGAAAGATCCCAACGAAAAGCGTGACCACATGGTCCTTCTTGAGTTTGTAACTGCTGCTGGGATTACACATGGCATGGATGAGCTCTACAAATAATGAATTCCAACTGAGCGCCGGTCGCTACCATTACCAACTTGTCTGGTGTCAAAAATAATAGGCCTACTAGTCGGCCGTACGGGCCCTTTCGTCTCGCGCGTTTCGGTGATGACGGTGAAAACCTCTGACACATGCAGCTCCCGGAGACGGTCACAGCTTGTCTGTAAGCGGATGCCGGGAGCAGACAAGCCCGTCAGGGCGCGTCAGCGGGTGTTGGCGGGTGTCGGGGCTGGCTTAACTATGCGGCATCAGAGCAGATTGTACTGAGAGTGCACCATATGCGGTGTGAAATACCGCACAGATGCGTAAGGAGAAAATACCGCATCAGGCGGCCTTAAGGGCCTCGTGATACGCCTATTTTTATAGGTTAATGTCATGATAATAATGGTTTCTTAGACGTCAGGTGGCACTTTTCGGGGAAATGTGCGCGGAACCCCTATTTGTTTATTTTTCTAAATACATTCAAATATGTATCCGCTCATGAGACAATAACCCTGATAAATGCTTCAATAATATTGAAAAAGGAAGAGTATGAGTATTCAACATTTCCGTGTCGCCCTTATTCCCTTTTTTGCGGCATTTTGCCTTCCTGTTTTTGCTCACCCAGAAACGCTGGTGAAAGTAAAAGATGCTGAAGATCAGTTGGGTGCACGAGTGGGTTACATCGAACTGGATCTCAACAGCGGTAAGATCCTTGAGAGTTTTCGCCCCGAAGAACGTTTTCCAATGATGAGCACTTTTAAAGTTCTGCTATGTGGCGCGGTATTATCCCGTATTGACGCCGGGCAAGAGCAACTCGGTCGCCGCATACACTATTCTCAGAATGACTTGGTTGAGTACTCACCAGTCACAGAAAAGCATCTTACGGATGGCATGACAGTAAGAGAATTATGCAGTGCTGCCATAACCATGAGTGATAACACTGCGGCCAACTTACTTCTGACAACGATCGGAGGACCGAAGGAGCTAACCGCTTTTTTGCACAACATGGGGGATCATGTAACTCGCCTTGATCGTTGGGAACCGGAGCTGAATGAAGCCATACCAAACGACGAGCGTGACACCACGATGCCTGTAGCAATGGCAACAACGTTGCGCAAACTATTAACTGGCGAACTACTTACTCTAGCTTCCCGGCAACAATTAATAGACTGGATGGAGGCGGATAAAGTTGCAGGACCACTTCTGCGCTCGGCCCTTCCGGCTGGCTGGTTTATTGCTGATAAATCTGGAGCCGGTGAGCGTGGGTCTCGCGGTATCATTGCAGCACTGGGGCCAGATGGTAAGCCCTCCCGTATCGTAGTTATCTACACGACGGGGAGTCAGGCAACTATGGATGAACGAAATAGACAGATCGCTGAGATAGGTGCCTCACTGATTAAGCATTGGTAACTGTCAGACCAAGTTTACTCATATATACTTTAGATTGATTTAAAACTTCATTTTTAATTTAAAAGGATCTAGGTGAAGATCCTTTTTGATAATCTCATGACCAAAATCCCTTAACGTGAGTTTTCGTTCCACTGAGCGTCAGACCCCGTAGAAAAGATCAAAGGATCTTCTTGAGATCCTTTTTTTCTGCGCGTAATCTGCTGCTTGCAAACAAAAAAACCACCGCTACCAGCGGTGGTTTGTTTGCCGGATCAAGAGCTACCAACTCTTTTTCCGAAGGTAACTGGCTTCAGCAGAGCGCAGATACCAAATACTGTTCTTCTAGTGTAGCCGTAGTTAGGCCACCACTTCAAGAACTCTGTAGCACCGCCTACATACCTCGCTCTGCTAATCCTGTTACCAGTGGCTGCTGCCAGTGGCGATAAGTCGTGTCTTACCGGGTTGGACTCAAGACGATAGTTACCGGATAAGGCGCAGCGGTCGGGCTGAACGGGGGGTTCGTGCACACAGCCCAGCTTGGAGCGAACGACCTACACCGAACTGAGATACCTACAGCGTGAGCTATGAGAAAGCGCCACGCTTCCCGAAGGGAGAAAGGCGGACAGGTATCCGGTAAGCGGCAGGGTCGGAACAGGAGAGCGCACGAGGGAGCTTCCAGGGGGAAACGCCTGGTATCTTTATAGTCCTGTCGGGTTTCGCCACCTCTGACTTGAGCGTCGATTTTTGTGATGCTCGTCAGGGGGGCGGAGCCTATGGAAAAACGCCAGCAACGCGGCCTTTTTACGGTTCCTGGCCTTTTGCTGGCCTTTTGCTCACATGTTCTTTCCTGCGTTATCCCCTGATTCTGTGGATAACCGTATTACCGCCTTTGAGTGAGCTGATACCGCTCGCCGCAGCCGAACGACCGAGCGCAGCGAGTCAGTGAGCGAGGAAGCGGAAGAGCGCCCAATACGCAAACCGCCTCTCCCCGCGCGTTGGCCGATTCATTAATGCAGCTGGCACGACAGGTTTCCCGACTGGAAAGCGGGCAGTGAGCGCAACGCAATTAATGTGAGTTAGCTCACTCATTAGGCACCCCAGGCTTTACACTTTATGCTTCCGGCTCGTATGTTGTGTGGAATTGTGAGCGGATAACAATTTCACACAGGAAACAGCTATGACCATGATTACGCCAAGCTTGCATGCCTGCAGGTCGACTCTAGAGGATCCCCGGGTACCGGTAGAAAAAATGAGTAAAGGAGAAGAACTTTTCACTGGAGTTGTCCCAATTCTTGTTGAATTAGATGGTGATGTTAATGGGCACAAATTTTCTGTCAGTGGAGAGGGTGAAGGTGATGCAACATACGGAAAACTTACCCTTAAATTTATTTGCACTACTGGAAAACTACCTGTTCCATGGCCAACACTTGTCACTACTTTCTCTTATGGTGTTCAATGCTTTTCCCGTTATCCGGATCATATGAAACGGCATGACTTTTTCAAGAGTGCCATGCCCGAAGGTTATGTACCTGTCTCTTATACACATCTGACGCTGCCGACGAACTCTAGGGTGTAGATCTCGGTGGCCGCCTTATCATTAAAAAAAAAAACATTTACATCTCGACCAGTGCCTACCATCTTTCCTCCGACTCATCACCCGCTGCAATCGCACTCGTCTGGCGCTTATACACATCTGCCGCTTCCTCC
>NZ_MJIR01000026.1:0-798 GCF_001878835.1 Microbacterium sp. AR7-10
CTCCGTCGCCCACCGAGCCCTACACCCTAGAGTTCGTCGGCAGCGTCAGATGTGTATAAGAGACAGGAGCGGATGCTGATCGACAACGCTCAGCTGATGGATGTCGCGCTCGCCGCAGGGCGCGAGGATGTCGTGCGCGGCATCGCGGAGTTCCTCCTCGGCGTGCTGCGTCGCGACGGCGGTGCGTTCGGCGCCGCGCAGGACTCCGAGTCGTGGATCGACGGTCGACGCAGCGAGGGCGGCTACTACCGCGTGGATGCCGCGGCGCGGGCATCCCTCCAGCCACCCGCCGTCGACGGCAAGGTGCTCACCGGCTGGAATGGCCTCGCGATCGGCGCGCTGGCCAGAGCCGGCGCGCGGCTGGGGGAGCGGGAGTGGGTGGACGCCGCGGCCGCAGCGGCCGAACACGTGCTGCGCGTCAACCGCGGCGCTGCCGGCGAACTGGTGCGGTCGTCTCTCGACGGGATCCCGGCCGCCGCGGTCGCGACCGCCGCCGACACCGGCCTGCTCGCCGACGGTCTGCTCGCCCTGGCGCTCGCCACCGGCGATGCGGAGTGGGCGACGCGGGCACTCGGCGTGCTCGCCCAGCCCCTGAGAGAGGACCCGGTGATGGCCGCGCGCGGTCTCGCGGCGGTCGGCGACGACAGCGACGGCGACCTGCCCTCCGGGCCGGCGGCGCGAGCGTCCGCGCATCTCAGCGCGTGGCTGCTGGGGGCGGGGGAGGAGCACCGCGAGCAGGCGGTGGCGCTCTGCGCCCCGCTCGTCGAGCGCGCACGACAGCATCCGCTCGCCTACGGC
>NZ_MJIR01000027.1:0-544 GCF_001878835.1 Microbacterium sp. AR7-10
GCATAAAGCGCGGGATGACGGACTAGAAACTGAACTTCCAAACTTCCGCCCAGGGTTGTGACCAGTCTCCACCACCCCTTCAGAAACCCGACCTTCCCGGCGAAGGCCGGGATCCAGATCGAGCCCACGGACGCTTGCAGCCTCCCTGCGTCCTTCGAGGCTCGCCTACGGCTCACACCTCAGGATGAGGAAACTTGTTGCTGAACACCTCATCCTGAGGTGCGCGCTCTTGAGCGCGCCTCGAAGGACGCAGGGAGCCAAGGTTCGCAATGCGGCGAAAGCCACCTTCCTCGCCTCCGACTCCCGCTACCCCCTAGGCCGCCAAGCCAGCACCTCCGCACTATGCCCGACCCCCGCCTTGGCGCACATCTGCTTGACCGGGCACGCCCCGCACTTGGGCGCTTCGGCCCCGCACAGCATCTGCCCAAGGCCCCGCTTCATCAGCCAGTGCAGTTCAAACAGGTCGTCCGCCGTCCAGCTCGCCGGCGCCATGGCCATTAGCGTGTGATAGGTGTTGGTCGTGTCGCCCGAGCCCACGAGACAC
>NZ_MJIR01000028.1:0-507 GCF_001878835.1 Microbacterium sp. AR7-10
GGCCCTTGGGCGCGGCCCGCGCCAGCTCGCCGGCCGCGTGCCAGGCCAGGGTCGGGAAGGCCGCGCGTCTGGGCAGGGGCTCGTTCTCAGCCTCGTAGGCGGCGGCTGCGCTCAGCGTTCCACCCCGGACCATCTTGTCCAGCACCGCGCGCCGCGCCGCCTTGGCCGCTTCAGGCCGGCGGTCTGGACGACGGGCCTCGGGCGATTGCGGCAAGGCGATCAGCAGGGCCTGCTCGCCGTCGGTCAGGCTGGACGGCTCATGGCCGAAATAGCTGAGGCTGGCCGCCCGCGCGCCCTCCAGGTTGCCGCCATAGGGGGCCAGAGTCAGATAGAGGGCCAGGATCTCGCGTTTGGACAGGCGCGACTCCAGCTGCACGGCGCGGATCATCTCGATCAGCTTAGCCCCCAGGGTGCGCGGACGCGGCTCCAGCAGACGCGCGGTCTGCATGGTCAGGGTCGAGGCGCCGGACGTCACCCGACCATGGACCACCGCCGAGCCCACGAGAC
>NZ_MJIR01000029.1:0-45225 GCF_001878835.1 Microbacterium sp. AR7-10
CGTGCGCGCCTGCGTCGACGCCGTCACCGGGCGCGACCGCGAGATCCCCGCACGCGAGCTGCACCGGCTGCGCACCGGCGAGGGTGGCGATGACTCGTACGTCGTGCGCGCCGACGGCTCGAAGTGCTGGCGCTCGTCGATCGAGCAGAACACCCCCGGCGCCCGCCGACTGCACTACTGGGAGCTGCCCGGCGGAGTGATCGAGCTCAGCCGCGTCGTGCACCACGACGACACGAAACCATGAGGAGCCCATGACCGATCCGCACACCGTGCTGCTGCACGTCTCCAGCCGACCCGAAGACGTCGCCCGCTCGATCGGCACCGCGCGCACGCTGCACCGGAGCCGTCCCGATCACCGAATCCGCATCATCGTGAACGGTCCGGCCATCACAGGGGTGACCGCGGATGCCACGCCACTCGACCTCTCGCACCTGCCCGCGACCGCGGTGATCGAGGCGTGCGAGGTGGGCATGCGGGCCCACGACATCGTCGCAGAGCAGCTGCAGCCGGGCGTCACCACGGTTGCGTCGGCCGTGGTCGCGCTGGTCGACGCGCAGTTCGCCGGCGCCGCCTGCGTGCGGATCTGAGCTCAGCCGCGTCGAGCACCACGACGGCAATGACGCCCCCCTGCCTCAACCGGGCTACCTGCTGACCACCGGTCGCCGCATTCGACGATCACCGGTCAAGGTCGACCAGCGGGCGTTCGTCAGCCGTCGGCGAGCTCTCTCCGGGTAGGCGGGTTCGCGCCCACCCGCGTGCAGGTGATGGCCGCAGCTCGGGCGGCGAAGCCGAGGAGCGCGCTCACCTGGTCGGCGGTCAGCTCGGCAGGCAACCGCTCCCCCAGCATCCCGCACGAGTCGCACCACGCGAGCATCGCGGACATGAAGGAGTCGCCGGCACCCACCGTATCGATCACGCTCACGCTCGGCGCCTGCAGGGCGACTTTCACGCCCCTGGCGTACCCGATCGGTCCGCGCCCGCCGCGCGTCACGACGACCAGCCGCGCTCCGGCAGACATCCAGCGCGCCGCCACGGCATCGGCATCCCACCCGGGGTATAGCCACGCGATGTCCTCGTCGCTCGCCTTCACCAGATCGGATGCCGCGACGAACGCCTCGACCCGCGCGCGGCTCTGCTCGTGCGGGATCCCGATGTCGGGGCGGCAGTTCGGATCGAAGCTGACCGTGCCCGACCCGCGCACGGTCTCGGCGGCCGCGAGTACGCCCGCCCATTCCTCATCGCTCGCCGCGGTGAGCGACCCGACATGCAGGTGCGCGAGGTCGTGCTCCGCCAGCGCGGCGACGGGCGCACTCACCCGGTTCGGCACCCGGAAGACGTACTCCGCGCTGCCATCGGGAGCCAAGGTGGCGATCGCATGGTTGCTTCGACCCTCAAGGTTCCCCCGGTTGATCAGCGTCACGCCCTCGCGCTCGATATGCGAGCGCAGGAGAGCGCCGTACTCGTCGTCGCCGACCGCCGTCACGAGGATCGCATCGAGCCCGAGGCGCGCGGCCCCGATCGCGACGTTCATCGGCGAACCGCCCGGTCGCGCGGTGCGCGCGCCCGATGGTTCGACGATCACGTCGACGAGCGATTCGCCGATCACGCCGAGGCGGCCGGCGGTCACCGCCACGGCTCGACGACGGCCTTCAACGCACCGGGCAGACGACCGGCCATCAGCGCGTCCTGCACCTCGTCCAGACCGAATCGGTGCGTCACGAGCACGTCGAGATCCACGCGCCCGCTGGCGACCAGGTCGATCGCGGTCGGCCAGGTGTTCGCATAGCGGAACACGCCGGTGAGCCAGAGCTCGCGATTCTGCAGCAGGTTGACGGGCAGCATCAGATCGTCCGCCCCCAGCCCGACGAGCACGACGCGACCACCGGGCTTCACCGCGGGGATGCCCGCGCGGATGGCCGGCTCGGCACCGGACGCGTCGATGAACGCGTCGAAGTGCGCCTCCGCCGGCCGCGCGCTCGCGTGCTGCACTCTCGTGGCGCCATGCGCGAGGGCGAAGGCCAGGCGCTCCTCCGAGACGTCGCTCATGACGATCTCGGTGGCGCCGAAGGCCCGCGCGACCTGAGCGGTGATGACGCCGATCGGGCCCGCCCCGGCGATGATCACCCGCGAACCGGCCGTGACCCCCGCCTTGCGGCAGGCCCACACGCCCACCGAGAGCGGCTCCATGAGGGCCGCCGCGTCGTCGGACACCGATTCGGGCACGGGGTGCGCGAAGTCGGCCTGGATCGTCACGTACTCGCTGAACGCGCCGTCCACCGGCGGCGTCGCGAAGAACCGCATCTCGGGGCACAGGTTGTATGCGCCGCTCTTGCACTGCTCGCACCGCCGGCAGGGGCGCTGCGGCTCGATCGACACGCGGGATCCGATGCGGGCGGCATCCACTTCTCCGCCGACGGCGACGATCACGCCGGAGGCTTCGTGGCCGAGCACCAGCGGCTGATCGACGACGAACGGGCCGATCCGACCGTGGGTGAAGTAGTGCGTGTCAGAACCGCACACCCCGACGGATGCCACACGCACGAGCACCTCGTCGGCGGCCGGCGCCGGAACCGCGCGTTCGCTCAGCCTGAGCGAATCCTGCGCCAGCAGCTCTGAGGTGCGCATCCGCTCGGGGATCACGTCTCGCGCGTCCATCAGCGCACGTCCTTCGACCAGGTGGCGGTGTGCATCGAGCTCTCCGCCCGCCAGCGCGCGATCGCCTTCTCGAGGCGTGCGCGGGTGGCCGCATGAGCAGGGTCGGCCCACAGGCTGACCTCCTCGCGCGGGTCATCCTGCAGGTCGAAGAGCTGACCCTCGTCGTGATCGACGAATTCGACGAGCTTGTACCGGGCGTCGCGCACCATCGTCATCAGCGCGGTCTCGGTGAGGATGAAGTCGCGTGCGTGCTCGCTGAACACGTACTCGCGCCCCTCCCACGGCTCGCCCTTCAGGGCGGGCACGAGCGAGTCGGCCTCCATCCACACCGGCGGCGTGACGCCGGCGAGTTCGAGGATCGTGGGCGCGAAGTCCATCAGCGAGATGAGACCCTCGTGCACCTGGCCGGCGCGGATGTAGGGCGGGCCCCAGATGATGCCCGGCACGTGCACCGAGCCCTCGTACATGTTCCACTTCTGCGAGTGGCCGTGGTCTCCGAGCGCGTCGCCGTGGTCGGAGGTGAACACGATGACGGTGTTGTCGAGCACGCCGCGCTCATCGAGGGCGGTGATCAGATCGCCGATCTTCTCGTCGATCATCGCGACATTGGCGAAGTAGTGCCGTCGCTGACGCTGCAGCTGCTCGAGAGTGGGATTCTCGAGCATGACGATCGCGTCGTGATCATTGGCCTGGTGGTGCTTGCGCAGCTCTTTGAGGGGAGTGGGCTGGCTGTCCAGGTCCTCCTGCGAACGGGGCACGTCGGGCATGTCCTTCTCGCGGAACGGATCGAGGTGCCGCGGGGTCGGGTCGTAGGGCGGGTGCGGCCCAGGAAACCCGATCTGCAGGAAGAACGGCTCATCGTGATTCGGGTAGGTGCGCAGCCAGTGCTCGGCCAGCCCACCGACGAAGTTGTCGGCGTGCATGTCTTCGGGCAGCTCCCACTCGAACGCGCCGAGGCGCTCGGCGTAGTCCGGCAAGTCGCGGTAGGTGACGCGGCTCGGCTTCTGCAGCCCGCGGATCCAGAACGCCTTGTCCCAGTTGTCGAGGAAGTAGGGCAGGTTCGGGTGCGCCCTGTCCTTGTTCTCGATGACGTGACGCTCTTTGAAGCCGACCGGCGCCTCATAGGGATAGGTGTGCATCTTGCCGATGCTCGTGGTGCGGTAGCCGGCCTCGGCGAGCAGCTCGACCCAGGAGTGCTTCCACGGGTCGTCGTTTCGGAGCACGCCCGAGCTGTGCGGGTACAGGCCGGTGAAGAGGCTGGCACGGCTCGGCGCGCACGAGGGGCTTGCCACGTACGTGTTCGTGAACGCGGCGCCCTCGGTGACGAGGCGGTCGAGGTGCGGGGTGACGGCGTGATCGTGGCCGAGGGCCGCGATCGAGTCGAACCGCTGCTGATCGGTCATGATCAGCACGATGTTGGGACGGGTCATGCGTTCTCCTCCAGAGCGGATGCCGTCTCGGGCGCGCTCGTGGCACGCCGGCGACCGGCATCCTTCAGATCGATCCGGCTGGTCTCACCGGCCAGCACGACGCACACCACGCTGACGACGCACATGACCACGAGGTAGATCACGGCCGGCCAGTAGGTGCCGAACGCCAGGCTGAGAGCCAGGGCGATCGCCGGGGTGGGAGCGCCGCCGAGCAGTGCGGAGCCCTGGTAGACGACGCCCAGGCCCGTGTAGCGCATGCGGGTGCCGAATAGCTCGGCGAAGAAGGCGCCCTGGATGGCGAACATGCTGCCGGTGCCGATGGCGTGCAGAAGGATGATCATCAGCCAGGTGAGCACGACGTTGTCGATCTGCAGCACCGGGAAGTAGAACAGCCCGCCGATACCGCAGATGATGATGCCGGCGATGTAGACGGGGCGGCGGCCGATGCGGTCGGACAGTGCGCCGATGAACGGCAGGATGCACATCTGCACGGCGGCCGAGATGATGAAGCCGGTCAGCATGTGGCTGCTGTCGAGGCCCATGTAGTTCGTGGCGTACGAGATCGCGAAGACGTTGATGATGTTGTACGTGACGGCGTCGGTCATGCGCGCGCCGATGCCGATGAGAAGGCCACGCCAGTTCTCGCGGATGAGCGCGAAGAACGGGATCTTTCGGGTCTCCTCGGAGTCGTCGGTGAACGACTTGGTCTCGGGCAGGTGACGGCGGATGTAGAACGCGAACAGGGTCAGCACGCCCGAGAGCAGGAACGGGATGCGCCATCCCCAGTCGAAGAGCGCCTCGGTGGGAAGCAGCTGCACGAGGCTGAACACTCCGGTCGACACCAGCAGACCGGCCGGCGTGCCCATCTGGTGGAAGCTGCCCATCAGCCCGCGCTTGCCGATCGGGGCGTTCTCGAGAGCGGCCAGCGAACCGCCGCCGAACTCACCCCCGATGCCGACGCCCTGCACCAGACGCAGGAAGATCAGCAGGATGGCTGCCGTGACGCCGATCTGCTCGGCGCTCGGGATCAGCCCGATGCCGAACGTTCCGATGCCGATGAGCAGCACGGTCAGCAGCAGCATCGGCTTGCGGCCGACCTTGTCGCCGAAGTGCCCGAACAGGATCGCACCGATCGGGCGGGTGAGGAACCCGACGGCGAAGGCTGCGAACGACTGGATCAGAGCCAGCTCCGGCGTCGTCTCCGGGAAGAAGACGGCAGGGAAGATCAGTGCGGATGCCGTGCCGTAGAGATAGAAGTCGTACCACTCGATGAAGGCGCCGGCGAAGGCGGCGGTGGTGGCGCGACGAGCGGTCTTGCCCTCATCCCGAGCGGCGACTGTGCCACGGGTGGGTGCGGTCATGAAGTCCTCCAGGGGTTCTCACTTTTGAGCGTACCTGTGCTCACGAATGAGCGTCAGCGTGGTCAGCGTAGGAGCATCTTTCACCTATTTCAATTCTGAGCGGTAGTATTGCGCTCATATGAGCGGGCATGGCTATCTGCCGGGCCGACGGAGGGGGATCGTGACAGCACAGGCGAACGTTCCGGATTTCGATGACGAGTTGATGCTGCGCGTCGCGCGCGCCTACTATCTCGACGATCGCTCCAAGGTGCAGATCGCAGCGGAGACCGGGCTGTCCCGCTGGCAGGTGGCGCGGCTGATCGCGTCTGCCCGAGCGCGCGGGTTCGTGCGAATCGAGGTGGGAGATCCCAGCGAGGAGAACGACGAGCTGGGTCGCCGCTTGGCCGCTCGGCTACGACTCAAGTCAGCGACAGTGATCTCACGCAGCGACGACTCGACGCACATGCCGACCATCGATGGGATCGGGCGAGCGCTGGCGTCGCTGCTGTCAGAGGAGATCCAGGCCGGACAAACCATCGGACTCACGTGGAGCCGAGCCATCGAGGCCATGACCCACCACCTCACCCGCCTCGCTCCGTGTGACGTGGTGCAGATCGCCGGCGCGCTCACCCTGCCAGGTGATCGCCTGGGTTCGGTGGAGGTGATCCGTCAGGTCGCTCGCATCGCCGAGGGCACCGCCCATCCCATGTACGCGCCGTTGTTCGTCGGTGATCTGGACGCGGCGGCCGCTCTGCGACAGCAGCCCGAGATCGCGGAGTGCCTCGCTCGAGTCTCGAACCTCGACGTCGCCGTGCTCTCCATCGGCACCTGGGAGGAGACCGGGTCTGCCCTGTATCCGATCGTCCCGCGGAAGATGGCGAATGCCGCGCGGCAGGCGGGCGCTGTGGGCGAAGTCTCCGGACGCCTGTTCGACGCGGACGGGCGACCGGTAAGCCACGACATCGACGACAGGGTTATCGGCGCCACCATCGACTCACTGCGCGACGTGCCGCACATCATCGCCACCTCTTATGGTGGGCACCGGGCCGCGGCGACGATCGCCGCCGCCAAATCCGGGCTGATCGATGTGCTCATCGCCGACGAGCTGCTCGCCCGCGCGATCCTCGCCGACTGACATTCCTCCACCGCCCGACTGGCGGGTATCCTGTGCTCGTGCGCGAGAAGCGCACAGATGTCGCACCCCTTCCCTACGCTGACCTCATGACCCGGTACCGCCTGCGCGTCGCCCTGGTCGGCAGCGAACCCGAGATCTGGCGCGAGTTCGACGTCGACGGGCGGATGCCCCTTCGCATGCTGCACATCGCCCTGCAGACGATCATGGGCTGGCGCGAATCGCACCTGCACGCGTTCAGCGACACCGATCCCGACCGGCCGTCCCCGAAAGGGCGGCGCTGGGAGTCGCCCGACTTCGCGAGCGACAACGGCGCCCTGTCGGAAGACGCGGCCACCGTCGATCAGGTTCTCTCGAACCTCGACACCCTCTGGTACGAGTACGACTTCGGCGACGGGTGGGTGCACCGCCTCGACGTCGTCGACCGCCAGCCGGATGCCCCGCTGCTCGCACCGGTGGTGCTGCTCGACGGCGCGAACCGCGGCCCGTTCGAAGACGCGGGCGGTATCCACGGCTACGCGGAGAAGCTCGCCACGCTGGCCGATCCGCAGTATCCGGAGCACCGCGAGATCACCGACTGGCTGCGCGCGACCGTCGGCCCGTGGGCCCCGCGCTCGCCCGGCGCGTTCGACCTGGTCGGCGTGCAGAGCGAGCTGAATCTGATGTTCAACCCGCAGGGCTCTGGCCTCTCGCCGTACGACATGTCGGGTCTGGTGAAGAGCGACGAGATGCGCCGCCCGGGCGACGTCACCGACGAGTCGCCGATCGTCGAACTGGCGGCGCAGCTGCCGCCGCCGATCCGCTCCGAGCTGCGCCAGCACCTGCACCTCACCGGGGTGCTCGAGCCACTCGAGCTCGACGACGAGACCGCAGCGCGCATCGTGCGCCCCTTCGCCTGGCTGATGGATACCGTCGGCGCCGACGGCCTCGCGCTCACCGCCGCGGGATGGATGCCACCAGCCACCGTCCTCGCCGGGATGACCGAGCTGGGCCTGCTCGACGACTGGATCGGTGCGGGCAACCGCGAAGACCTCACGCCGCCGATCGCCGAGCTGCGGGACGCCGCCCAGCGCCTGGGGCTGATGCGGGTGCAGAAGGGGCGCCTGCTGCTCAGCGCCGCGGCGAAGAAGGCGCTCGGCGACGCTCGTGCCCAGCTGCAGCTGATCGCCCGTGGCCTGTACCGCAAGCTCAGCGATGCCGAGTCCGATGCTGCCACCCTGCTGTTGCTCGCCGTCGCCGACGGCACACCGCCCGGCGAGCGCTGGCACGCCATCGCGTTCGGGCTCGAGGTGTGCGGCTGGCAGTCATCCACCCGCCGCGCGTTCACCGAGCGCGACATCGCGCACGTCACCTTCCACCCGCAACGGGTGCTCGATCTGATCGGCGACTCGCTGCGCCGGCATCCGGCGAGCGCCGACGACGATCTGCGACTGTTCGCGCGCGCGGCGCTGCGGTGAGAGCCTCGAAGCGCGATCAGGAGCGAACGGAGCGAATCTCAGGACCTACCTGGTGTGTCACGCGACGCCGTTCGGGCGACTGCATGTTCGCTCGACAGCTGGTGACGCCGGGAGGCCGGCGTCACCGATCGGCACCATATCGGCCGGTCCTTCCCGTCACACAGACGCCGACTCCCCGTCGAACGGCAAACGGATCGCCTTGACCTCGAGGAACTCCTCGAAGCCATACATCCCGAACTCGCGCCCGATGCCGGACTGCTTGTAGCCCCCGAATGGGGCCAGCAAGTCCATCCCTCCACCGTTGACGGTCACCATGCCGGCTTCGAGGCGTCCCGCGATGCGGACCGCCTCGTCGAGATCGCCGCCATACACCGCTGCGTGAAGGCCATATTCCGTATCGTTGGCGATCTCGATCGCCTCATCCACGTCGTTGTAGGTCTGAATCGACAGCACGGGGCCGAAGATCTCTTCGCGCCCGATAGTCATCTCGGTCGTGACCCTGGAGAACACTGTCGGCTGCACGTAGTACCCCATGGCGTTCTCCGCAGGGACGTCTACGTCCGCGACGCCGCCCGTCACCAGTTGCGCCCCCTCGCTGATCCCCTTCTCGATGTATGCGCGCACCCGCTCCTGCTGCGCATGCGAGGCGAGCGGTCCAACCTCCACGGACGGATCCGTGGAGGGACCGACCTTCACCTCGCTCATTATCGCGCCGGCAATGCGCTCGACCTCGGGAAGAACGGATTCCGAAACGATCATCCGAGTGAGGCCGTCGCAGCGCTGGCCGTTGTTGAGGAGGAGGTCCTGCACACCGAATCGGACGGCCTCTTCGAGCGGCGCATCCGGAAGGATGACCAGCGGGCTTTTGCCGCCGAGCTCGAGCGCGACCTTAGCGACTTTCTGTGCGGCAAGCTCACCGATGCGTCGGCCGGCTCGCGTCGAGCCGGTGAAAGTCAGCATCCGCACATCCGGGTGCTCGACGATCGCTTCTCCGACGACGGGGCCGTTCCCGAAGACGATGTTGATCACGCCTGCCGGCAGGCCAGCCGCTTCGATCGCCTCCGCAAACACGGCCGCGGTAAGCGGCGCGACCTCGCTCGGCTTGACAACGACCGTGTTGCCAGCCGCGATCGCGAAGGCGGCCTTGACCGTTACCAGATGCAGCGGAAAGTTCCAGGCCGTGATCGCGCCGATCACCCCGAACGGTTCACGGGCGACGTGGTTCTCACCCGCTCGCTCAATGAACGAATACGACTCGAGAATGTCGGCGGCAGTGTTGAAGCTCATGACCGGCGTCATCGACTGGGATCCGTAGGAGATCTCCTGGTTGGCTCCGACCTCGCGCATGATCAGCTCGGCAAGCTCGTCATGGCGGGCGTCGATCTCCTTCGCGACGGTGCGAAGGTGTGAAGCGCGCTCCGCTGGTGACAGCGCCCACCATGCCGGCTGCGCACGCCGCGCCGATTCAACGGCCGCATCGACATCGTGGCGACCGCTGAGCGGAGCAGAACCGATCACCTCCCCGGTGTTCGAATCGAAGACGTCGGCGGTTTCGGAGGTCGTGGGAGATGTCCACGAACCGTGGATGAAGTTCTGGGTCACGTCGCGGCGGGTGAATAGACTCATTTTTGGCCTCTTCCTTCATAGGAGGTGGTGGAGATCGTGGATGCAGGAACGAACTCCGGTGGATCGAATGCGGTCAGGGTCGGCAGTTCGCCGTCGTAGCGCTCGACGTCGACGAGGCACGTGTGTGCGGAGGGGCCTTGAGCAAGCCTGGAAGTTCCGACGTCGAGGGTGAGCACATTCGGGTTGCCGTGCTTGTCAAGTGGCTGCGGCGCAGCCGCATCCACCGGGTCGTACCACGCGCCTGTCGGGAGGGCGACGACACGGGGCTGCATCGAATCATCGATCGACGCCGACGCCAGTGTGGCTCCCCGATCGTTGAACAAGCGCACGATATCCCCGTCTGAGATGTCCCGCTGGGCGGCGTCGTGAGGGTGGATGCGCATGACGGCGCGTCCGGCGCGTTTGTGGCTGCTGCTTTCGGAGCCGTGATCGAACTGACTGTGGAGCTTGCCGTCGGGCTGGGGCGACACGAGGTGCAGCGGAAAGCGCTCTGCTAGAGGCGAGCCGAGCCATTCCACAGGTTCCATCCACCTCGCCCATCCCGGGCAGTCGTCATACCCAAAGCCGGCCACTGTCGCGGAGTAGAGCTCGAGACGCCCGGATGGCGTCTTCAACGGATGGGCAACCGGGTCGGCACGAAGCTCGCTGAAGGCGGACGGAACGCGGCGTGGCATGTCCAGCGCGACGCTGCCCCGCTCACGGAACTCCCCGAGGGTCGGCAGATCGAATCCCATCCCTGCGGCCTTCTCCCGTGACCGCGACCAAAGCTCAGCCACCCAAGCGTCGGCATGCCTGCCCTCGGTGAACTCGGCGCCGCATCCGAGCCGCTCTGCGACAGCGGCGAAGATCTCGTAGTCGGTCACGATCCCCTGTGGGGCTTCCGCGACGCGATCCATCCAACCCAGCCAGCGGTCGCCCATGCCGATGGCGAAGTCAGTGCGCTCCAGCGACGTTGCGACGGGCATGACGATGTCGGCGTGCTTAGCGTGAGCGTTCCAGAAAGGTTCGTGCACGATGATCGTGTCGGGGCGTGCCCAAGCCTGTCGCATCCGATTGAGATCCTGGTGGTGATGGAACGGATTCCCGCCGATCCAATACACCAGGCGGATATCGGGATAGATCGAGCGCTTGCCGTCGTAGTCGAACGATGCGCCGGGGTTGAGGAGCAGATCGCTGATGCGAGCGACAGGGATGTATGTCGAGACGGGATTGCGCCCCTGAGGGAGCGCGGCTGCCGGCGAAAGCCGGTCATTGACATGCGCATTGTGCATGGAGGAGTAGCCGCTGCCGAAACCGCCACCCGGCTTCCCCATCGAACCGCTCATGGCTGCCAAAGTGATCGCAGCCCAGTATGCCTGCTCGCCATGATGCTGGCGCTGCAGCGACCAGGTGACGGTGACCAGAGTGCGGCGGCTGCAGATTCGCTCGGCGAGTTCGAGAATCCGCGTGACGGGCACACCGGTGATCTCGCTGGCCCACGCCGCGTCCTTCACCACGCCGTCGTCCTCACCGCGCAGTTCACGCTGAACGACGTCCCATCCGACGCAGCACCGCTCCAAGAAGTCCACGTCGGCCTTGCCGCGTTGAAGTATCGTATGGGCAAGCGCGAGCATGAGTGCGACGTCTGTGTTCGGGCGCACAGCGATCCAGTCCGCGTTCAGCTCCGCATCGGTGTCGGAGCGAACAGGCGTCACGATGGTGAACCGCACGCCGGCACGTGCAGCCTCGATCTGACTGAGCACGTTTACATGCGAGCCGACTCCACCGGGATTGATCTGCGCGCTGCGCCGAGGTAACCCGCCGAAGGCGATGAGTTCTTCCGTGTGCTCAGCGATCTCCGACCACGCGGGAACGCTGCGCAGAAACCACTCGCGGTCGCCGACGAGGTGCGGGAGCACGACCTCGTCAGCGGCGTGCGAATAGGTGTTGAACGACCGTGTGTACCCGCCGGCGGCGTTGAGGAACCGATGCACCTGCGACTGCGCGTGGTGGAAGCGACCGGCGCTGCCCCATCCGTACGATCCGCCGAATATCGCTTCGTTGCCGTGGTCGCGCCGCACCCTGTCGATCTCGTCGGCGATGAGCGCAACGGCGTCCTCGTGCGATACCTCGACAAACGGCTCGGTGCCGCGCCCGTGCCGTCGTCCCTCCAACCACCCGCGGCGAACCGCCGGGCGGGTGACGCGAGATCGGTGCTGGAGCGAGCCGCGATAGTTCTGACCGATCGGCGACGGGTCGAGATCTTCCGGTACTGGGCGCACGTGGGTCACCTCGTCATCGGTCGACGAGACGATGTAGCTTCCCCAGTGGCTGGCGGTGCGTCCGGTGCGGGTGCTCACAACGTTCCGTTCTCCATCACGCCGTCTATACGGCGCGGCAGATTCAGCGGATTCGCCTCCTGCAGCGCCTGCGGCAGCAACGCGTCAGGGAAGGACTGGAAAGCGAGCGGTCGAAGGAAGCGGCGGATCGCCGCCGCACCCACAGAGGTGTGCAAGCTGCTCGACGAGGCCGGGTACGGCCCGCCATGCTGCTGCGCCCAGTTGACGGCGACACCGGTGGAGACGTCGCCGAAGATCACTCGTCCGGCGCCCCCGTCGGCCACCGCCACCATCGACTCGACGAAGGCGGATTCAGTCTCGTCTGCGAATACGGAGATCGTCAGAGAAGCCGGCAGGGCGCGCATCGCCACGGCCAGGGCATCGGTCGACGAGTAGCGCACGACGAGCGCCGCTGGTCCGAAGCACTCCTCGGTCAGCGTGGGGTCATCGAGCAGATCTTCGATCCGCACGGTGTTCAACGCGGCGGAGGCGAACGAGCCCACCCCGCTTCGCGGCTCCACGAGCGTGGTCACACCGTCGGCGGCCGCGACCGCCTGCACGCGATTGACGAATGTGTCGCGGATCCCGGAGCTGAGCAAAAAGACCCCCTCCGGCTCGGCCAATCCCTCGGAGAGATGCGACAGAACAACGTCGCCCTGATGACCGTCCGGAATGAAAACGAGGCCGGGTTTTGTGCAGAACTGGCCGCCTCCCAGCAGCACCGAGCTCGCGATCCGCTCCGCCAGCGCCGCGGCGCCTCGACGCGCGGCACCGGGAGAGACGACGAGCGGGTTCAGCGAGCCCATCTCGGCGTATACCGGGATCGGCCTGTCGCGCCCGGCTGCGACGTCCATCAGCAGCCGGCCCGCGCCTTCACTGCCGGTGAATCCGACCGCCTGCACTAGCGGGTTTGCGACGATCGCGGTGCCCGCCTCACGTCCGAACACGACAGAGACGGCATCAGGGGCGACACCCGCGTCGGAGCAGCTCGCGCGCAGGATCGCGACGACCGCCGCGTCGAGCGCAGGATGCGCACCGTGAGCCTTGACGATCACGGCGCAGCCCGCAGCAAGCGCAGACGCGGTGTCTCCGCCCGCGGCGGAGAAGGCGAAGGGGAAGTTCGATGCTCCGAACACCGCGACCGGACCGAGCCCGACCAGCATTCTTCGCAGATCGGGAGCGCCGTCGGCAGCGTGATCGATCGTCACTTCCGCGAACGCACCGTCACGAAGCACGGCGGCGAACAGCCGCAGCTGGTTCGTGGTGCGAGTGAGCTCGCCGTCGAGACGGATGTACCCGAGCGCCGACTCACGGTCAGCGAGCTGGACGAGGCGGGCACGCTCCCCGCCGAGGCTGTCCGCCAGCGCATCGAGCAGCGCGGCCCGCTCAGTCGGTGTTAGAGCCTGGAGCTCCCGGGACGCCTCAGCAGCGCGCGCCGAGATGCGCTCAGTCTCATCGATGCTGGTCGTCTCGGCGACGGTTTCGACGACTGCTCCTGTGCGAGGGTCGACCGATGTCACACTGCCCATGCCGGCAACTCCTTTTTCATGTGCTCGAGGATCTTCACGGCGCACCGCAATGCGACCGCGCCGATCGTGCTGGTCGGGTTGACAGCTCCGCCCGTCGGCAGAGAGGAGCCGTCGCAGATGTAAAGGCCCGGCGCGTCCCACGCGCGGTGCTCGCCATCGGTGACCGAGGTTGCCGGGTCGTCCCCCATGCGCGCTGTTCCCATCAGGTGCCAGGCCGGTGGCATGTATTCTCCGGACGAACCGAAGAAGCGGTTCACCTTGACCTCGTGCGCTCCGGCCGCTTTAGCGATCTCGACAGCCTTGTCACACGCGTACTCGAGCAGACGAGCGTCGTTGTCGTCGAGCCGGTAGTGCACGAACGGCGCTGCAACCCCATCCGAGTCGACGAGCTCGGCGTCGAGGGTGACACGGTTGGTGCTGATCGGGAGATCCTCGGTTTGTACGAGAATCGCGAATCCGCGATTGAGGTGTGTCCGCATCCACTCGTGATGCCCGCTACCCCATGGCGCGACGTTGCCTGAGTGCGAGCCATTGGCCTGGTAGCCCGGCCCATTCATTCCCGATGACAGCAACGTGAAACCGTTGACGAAACCCCGTTTCGGGTCGGTCTCGGCGAATTCGGCTGTATACGCGGCCGCGCAAATCACGCCCTTGTGCGGATCGAGGATTTCGGAAGTCCACGCCTCGACGATCGCAAGACCGTGGAACATCAGGTTCCGACCCACCTGATCGGAGCTGTTCGCGAGACCCTGCGGGTGAGACTCGGATGCTGACGCCAGCAGCAGCCGTGGTGTCCCGATGCCGTTGCCGCAGACCACTGTACGCTCGGCGGGCTGAAAGAACCGTTTGCCGGTGTTCGCATCGACGAAAACGGCGCCAGTCACGCGACCGTCGACATCACTTTCGATGCGCACCACGCGCGCGCCCGTCCGCAATTGCGCACCGGCGGCGAGAGCCCGTGGCCAGTACGTGTTGTGCGATCCTGCCAACGCGTCGATGGAGCATCCGCTCTGGCAGTCGCCGCAATAGTTGCATGCAGCGCGTCCTCGATACTCCCTCGAGTTGACGGCCATCGGAAACGGCCACCAGTGCCAACCGAGCGTCTCGCACGCCTTGCCGAACGCCGAGCCGCGCTTCCCGATCGGCAACGGGGGGTTCGGGTACGGGTCGTGGGCAGGAAACGCTGGATCCCCGTCGAGGCCGGAAACGCCCATGGAGCGATCGTTCTCGGCGTAGAACGGTGAGAGATCATCGTAGGAGTACGGCCAATCCTCGCTTCGTCCGTGTTCCTTCCCCTTCACGAAATCGGTCGGGCGGAAGCGCGGCCATGCCGCAGTGTAGATCGCCGTGGAACCACCGACTTCGTTGAACATCAGTGGCTGCACGGCATCCGTGCCGATGGGGTAATCCTCGCCCCATGCCCGCACGTTGGGGGACGTGCTCCACCGGAACTGGCGTTCGAGCTCGTAGTACCGGTCGGCGTGGGGGCGTGACCCGCCGGGGACCCAACGGCCCTGCTCCAGGCAAAGCACGTCGACGCCGGCCTCGGCCAAGGTACAGGTGATCGCCCCGCCGGCCATACCCGCACCGATGACGAGCACGGCAACGGGAGGCAGTTCGATCCGCGCCGCCTCACTCATGATGCCCTCCTCAGAACAGTGCCGACGCGGTTGGCGGGAATCCACACCAGTCGCCTGGTATCGACGCCGGCGACGTCCTTCGTCGTCAGCGGGTCCATCCGGTAGCCCCGCGGCTGCGGCGCCTCGTTGATGTCGTAGCCGAGCCCACGCAGCACGCTCACCACGCGCGGTTGCGCGTAATAGCCGAAGTACACGCAGCGACGCAAGATCTCGAACAGCTCAGGCTCGGATTCGGCGAACTGCGACATACGCGCGACCCGCTCGGCGTCAGTGGTAGAGCTGTGCCATCCCGCTGATTCCAGGGCCGTGACGGCGGCGCGCAGCGCGTTCGTCTCCTGCTCTCGCAGACGCGCGATCAGGTCGGCTCCGAGCTTGAGTTCTGAGGGGGCGGGCCACTCTTCCGTGCCGGGAATCAGAACATCGGCGAGCGCATCGAGCGCAACTGCCAGGTCATCAGTTCTCACCGGCCGGCTCCAGGATCTCGTACGGGCTTTCAGTCGGCCAGGTGGGGAGCAGCGGCACGAGCATGATGCCACCGACGACGGCGAGACGCATGGTGGTCTCGCCGGTGTTGAAGACGCGGTGATCGACGTTGACCCGGTTAAGCACGGCGTCGCCGGTGTTGAGCGGGAAGGTGTCACCCTCTTGCTCGACGTAGCCTGTGCCCTCGATGACGTAATAGACCTCTTCGCAGTTGTGGCGGTGAAGGGGGGAATGGTGTCCGGGGTCGATCTCGACGATCCCGAGACAGAGCGTTGCCGCATCGAAGCCCATCTCGGGATAGATCAGCTTCTTGTCACGCACGCCGGTGCGGCCCACCTCCATGGGTGCGCCCGACCCGAAATCGGCGGGGCTGATCACGATCCGCTCACCCGCGCGGTTGTGGACAGCGGTGGTGGTTGCGTCAGTCATGAGTTCTCCTTGTTCGATGTTTCCTGTTGTGAGTAGGTGATGATCCAGTCGACGGCCGCATCAAGGTGGTCGCGCATGGCCGCTGTCGCGGCCGGCTCGTCGCCGCTGCGAACGGCCTCGAGGATGCGCCGATGGTCGTCGATAGCGCGCTGTCGCTGGCCGGGGACTGCCAGCGAGAGACGACGCTCGACACCGCCCATGTCCTGCAGCTGATCGATGAGCTGCGTGATCGCCGGGTTCTCGATGCAGTAGCCGAGCAGCCGGTGGAACTCAGCATCGGCCGCAACGACTTGGGCCTGCTGGCGCCTTCCGTCGCGGTCCATCTCGAGCAGGGTCGCTTCCAGTGCCAAGAGATGGCCCTCCTCGCGGCGCAGGGCTGCGAGGCCCGCGATGCCTGGTTCGACGGCTCGGCGCAGCTCGAACAGCTCGAGGATGTGCAGGTCGCTCGCTATCCATGAGGAGATGGGCTCGTCCGCCACCGGTTCCGGCAGACGCGCGTACGTCCCCGAGCCCGGCCGGGTCTCGACGTATCCCGTGGACTGAAGCACTCGCAGCGACTCTCTCAAAGAGATGCGGCTGATCCCGAGCTGCTGGCACAGGTCGCGTTCGGCGGGAAGGCGTGCGCCGACGGGGATCTCCCCGCTCTCAATCAGATCGCGGATCTGCTCAACGGCCGCCGTCCACAGCGGCTTCGGCGACAGGGGCTGGTATGGACTCTTGTCGTTGCTCATAGCACCCGATGCTCCTCAATGATGTGCGGCTGCGGGGCCGGGGCCAGGCCTGCTCCCGCGTAGGGTCGAGCGACGCCGTGCTCGATCCGCAACGGTTCAGACAGCAGCTCGCTGCGGATCGGCCACGGGCTGACGTCGCGGAGAATCGGACGAGGGTTGCCGACGACGGCGCACATCGTCGCCATCGCCGCGAATCCGATGTCGGAGGCGTAGTGGTGTGTGCTGTAGCCCTGGTTGTTGGCGCGCGCCGCGCGCGCCCCAGCGATCGCCGCGCCCAGCCCGCCGACGCGCGCGAGGTCGGGCATCAGAACCTCCACCAGACGACTTTCGGCCAGAGCCACAAGCTCAGATTCGCTGTAGCAGTTCTCTCCGGCCGCAAGCGGCATCTCGGCAAGGTCGCGGAGCGCGCGAAGGCCCTCACGGTCGTCGCGAGAGAGGGGCTCTTCGAGCCATCCCAGCCCGAACGGATTCAGCCGCGGTATCATCTCCGACGCCTGAAGCCGCGTCCAGCCCATGTTCACGTCGACGTACAGCCGATCACCCGCGACGGCGGACACGGCGTCGATCAGCGCGACGTCAGCTTCCGGATCGAACCCGGCTCGAATCTTGACGGCTGCGTAGCCACCTTCCAGCAGACCGGTCGCCGTATCGGCAACCTCGGCGGGCGAACCGCCGAACCCGACCGCATAGAGCGGGATGTCAGTGTCCGCCCCTCCGAGGATCTCCCACACCGGCCGGCCTTGGACGCGGCCCCACGCATCCCACAGCGCCATCTCAATCGCGCCGATCGCGGCGCTGATTCCTGTCGCGGACCAGAGAAGCCGAAGGCGGTTGGTGCTGCGGATCAACTCAGAGGCGATCCGAGCGATGTCATCCGTGCTCTCGAGCCTGCTGCCGACGGCCAGCGGCGCGATCCCGCGCACCGTGGCGGCCCGCTCCTCGAGAGACCACAGCGGGAAAGTGACACTCGTCTCGCCCCAACCTTCGGTTCCATCCGAGAGCACGACCCGCACAAGTCCGACGTTGCGCTCCTCGGCCGTGCCCCATGAGAAAACCGCCGGCGACGGCAGCGGCGTGCGCAATCCGACGAATTCGATGTTCTGAATCTTCATTTCTCGTATCCCCCCCCCTTACTTGATTGCCCCGCTGGTGAGGCCACCGACGAGGTAGCGCTGCATGAAAACAGCGGCGATGTACACCGGAATGATGGCCGCCATGGATGCGGCCGCCATCTGGCCGAACTGCACGCCGCGGTCTCCCTGGAACAGTGAGATTGCAACCGGGAGGGTCTGCGCATCGTTCTTCTGCAGCACGGTGAGCGCGAACAGCAGCTCGTTGTAGTTCAGGATCAGAATGATGATCCCGGTGGCGATGAGCCCGGGCATGAGAAGCGGAACGACCACGCTGAACATGGTGCGCATCGGGCCAGCGCCGTCAATCTGCGCCGCTTCTTCGAGCTCGGCCGGGATCCGCTCCACGAACGGTTCGAGGAGTGCCGCGGCGACGGCGACGTTGACCAGGCCATAGATGAGGGCCAACCCGTACGGGCTGTTGATCAGTCCCATCCCCCGAAGCAGGAAGAACAGCGGCACGACCGCAACTACCGGAGGTGCCACGAAGCTCGCCAAGACGTAGAGGGGCAAGAAGCCGCCGCCGGTGCGGAACCGAGCCATCGCGAAGGCAACAAATGTGGCGATGGCCAGGGACAGTGCGCAGCCCAGCACGGCGGCGATGACGGAGTTGAGCACGTACAGCAAGATCGGCATCCGATCCCACATAGCGGACCAGTTCCGCAAAGTGAGCTCGGTTGGGAAGACCTGACCCGTCGCAATCTGCGCCTGCGGCGTGAAGGACAGAGTAAACAGGTAGACGATGGGCACGAGAGTGCCCAACAGCACCATGACCCATAGCGCGCCCCGCCCTGCCTTGGCATACAACTTACGGGAGCCACGACCCGCCTCTCGGCGCCGGGGCAGGTTGCCGCGAGCTGTAGTGATGAGGGCGGTCGTCGGGGTGTCAGTCGTGCGGCGAGCGATCGACCGCAGCGTGCTGCTGCTCATTGTTCCCACCTCGTCCGTTTGCGAATGATCGTCACGGGAATCGTGACAATGGTTACGACGATCACAAACAGCAGCGTCTGAGCCGCGGCGTAGCCGACATTGAACTCGCGCAGCGCTGTTCGGAAGATCAAGAATCCGGAAAGCATCGACGAATCGGCGGGTCCACCCGAGGTGAGGACGTAGACGAGATCGAAGATCTTGAAGGAGATGATCAGTTTGATCAAGAGCACAGACATCAACGCCGGCGTGATCATCGGGAACGTGATGTGACAGAAGCCGCGCCACGGTCCTGCTCCATCGATCTGCGCTGCCTCGTAGACGGATTCAGGTAGAGCCAGCAGACCCGCGTAGATAATCAGCGCCACGAACGGGGTCCACTGCCATGAATCCGCGATAGCCACCATCACGATCGCCCAGAACGGCGAACCGAGCAGTGAGATGGGCTCCTGAACAATCCCCAGCTGCAGCAGAACGGAGTTGAGGAGACCTCCATTGGGCGCGAGCACCAGCTTCCAGACCACCGCAGCCATGACCGGAGGCGTGAGCAGCGGAAGCAGGATCAGCGTACGGATCACGTTCTGCCCTCGGGTGAGCTGTCGCATCAGCAATGCGACGCCCAGCCCGAGTGCCACCTGGAACAGCGCGGTGACAATCGCGAACATGGTCGTGCGGATCAGGCCGCCGGTGAACGTGTCGTCCGCCATCGCGGTCGCGAAGTTCTCACCACCCACGAAGTCCTGGAACGGCTTTCCGAGAGTCGACCGCGACACGCTCGAGGCGAGAAGATATATCAGCGGGTATACCGTGACGACGAGGCCAGCGACGAGCGCGGGTGTCGAAAACAGCCACCCGATGCGACGGTTCGCTCTGCTCACCCCAGGAGCAGTCTTGTCAGTCAAGGACCGACTCCCATTCGCTCTGCACCTGCTTCATCGTCTCAGCGGGGTCACCGTCGGACGAGATCATGGTCGCCAGAGCGTCGGTGAGCGACTGGAAAAGCTCAGGCGCCTGCTTGATGGTCGGCCACGTCAGGACGCCATTGAGCGATGCGGAAGCGGCCTCCTGCACCTGCGGGTTGAATTCCTTGTACTCGTCAGAGCTCAGCGTCGACAGCCGGTTGGCGTCGATGCCTGTGCCGTAAGTGGTGATGAGGCTGAGGTTGGTCTCGGCGCTGGTCGCGAACAGGATGAACTCGCGCGCGAGCTCCGGGTTCTTCGCGGATGACGAGAGCGTCAGCGTGAATCCCGCGTCCAGGGCCGCGAGGCTCTTCTCGGCGTCGCCACCGACGGGGAGCTGCATCACACCCCACTTATCGACGATCTGTGACTGCGACTCATCCTGGGCGAAGGTTCCTAGGTCGGTCCAGAACTCCATGAACCCGACCTTGCCCGACAGGAAAGCTTGGAGTGCCTGATCGAATCCCGTCTCCAATGGCGTAGGCATCGCGTACTCGGAGACATCCTTGAGCGCCTTCGCTGCCCCGATCGCGGCTTCGGTGTCGAGGGCGGGATGCCCATCCTCGTCAAGGAATGAGCCGCCGAAGCCGGCAAGGCGGTTGGCGTACGTCGACATCAGGATGATCGGAGTCTGCTGACCCATCACCGCAGCCCCGTAGACACCCTCGCCCTTCTCAGCCTCGGTGATCTTCTGGACGGCATCGGCGTACTCGTCCCACGTGGTTGGCGGTGTAACGCCGTTCCGCTCGAGGATCTCCTTGTTGTAGAAGAGAACCTCTGTGTCCCCGTCGAAGGGTACGCCGTAGCGAGTCCCGTCGACGAGAGAGTAGGCGTCGAGGATCGAGGGGATGAAGTCTTCAGCGCCTGCTTCTTCGATCAGGTCGTCCACGGGGACGATGACATCGCCGTCAGCAAGGGCGCCGATCTCGGTGTACCACGAGTCGAAAAGATCGAACTCGGCGGCGCCGGACTGAACGTCCAGCGTGGCCTTCTGCTGAAGCTCGTCATATGGAACGAGAGTGACGTTCACCGTCACTCCCGGATTCGCTGCCTCGAACTTCTCCTTGAGGATCTCGGACGCACCGGCGTGGGTCTGGGGGAAGAGCACATTGAGCTCGCCCCCCGCGTCGCCGTCCGTCGTCGCATCTCCCGATGAGCACGCCGCGGTGCCCGCAGCCGTGAGGCCGAGAGCGAGAGCGAAGCCGAGCCCCCGCATGATCGTGCGCTTGTGCATCTGAATCTCCTTTGATTCCACGAAGCCCGCAGCCACTCATTTGGCTAACTGGTCTGTCCAGTTGTCCAGAGTAGAGAGGAGATCGGATCGCGTCAAGCGCCGATATCGGTTTGGCGCGGAAACTCTGCCGAGTCGCCAACGTCGGACGGCCCATCACTAGACTCGTCCGGATGCTCGACACCTCCCCGGCCGCCGATCCGTTCGTCCGCGTTCGCGGCGCCCACGAGAACAACCTGCGCGGCGTCGACGTCGACATGCCACGCGACCGCATCGTCGCCTTCACCGGTGTCTCGGGCTCGGGCAAGTCGTCGCTCGCATTCGGCACGATCTTCACCGAGGCGCAGCGCCGCTACCTCGAATCCGTCGCTCCGTACGCGCGTCGACTGATCCAGCAGGGCCACGACCCGCACGTCGACTCGATCACCGGACTGCCGCCCGCGGTGGCACTGCAGCAGCGGCGCGGCGCACCCAGCTCGCGCTCCAGCGTCGGCACGGTCACCACGCTGTCGAACTCGCTGCGCATGCTGCTCTCGCGCGCCGGCACCTACCCCGACGGCGTCACCGAGCGCCTCGACTCCGACGCCTTCTCGCCCAACACCGCCGCCGGCGCCTGCCCGCGCTGCCACGGCGTGGGCGTCGTGCACGATGTCACCGAGGATTCGCTCGTGCCCGACCCCTCGCTCAGCATCCGCGACGGCGCGATCGCCGCCTGGCCCGGCGCCTGGCAGGGCAAGAACCTGCGCGACATCGCCATCACCCTCGGCTACGACGTCGACCGTCCCTGGCGCGACCTGCCGCGGGCCGACCGCGACTGGCTGCTGTTCACCGACGAGCAGCCGGTCGTGCAGATCATCCCGCAGCGCGACCGCATCGAGAAGCCCTACAACGGCCGCTTCTGGAGCGCGAAGAAGTACGTCTTCCACACCCTCGCCGACTCGCAGAGCGCCATGATGCGGGCCAAGGTGCTGCGCTTCATGCGCTCGGGCCCGTGCCCGCTGTGCCACGGCACCGGGCTACGGCGCGAAGCTCTCGCGGTCACCTTCGCGGGGCGCTCGATCGCCGAGCTGAACGCTCTGCCGATGACCGAGCTGGCCGAGGTGCTGCGCCCCACCACCGAGATCACCGACCCCGGCTCGGCGCTGCCCACCGCGGCCAGCGGCGAGCGCACCGAGGTGGCCGTCGCGATCGCCGCCGACCTGCGCGCCCGCATAGGCGTGCTCTGCGACCTGGGCCTCGGCTACCTCGGCCTCGGTCGGGTGACCACCACCCTGTCCCCCGGAGAGATGCAGCGCCTGCGCCTGGCCACGCAGCTGCGGTCGGGACTGTTCGGCGTCGTCTACGTGCTCGACGAGCCCTCGGCAGGCCTGCACCCGGCCGACGCCGAGCCGCTGCTCGAGGTGCTCGAGCAGCTCAAGCGCTCGGGCAACTCGGTGTTCGTCGTCGAGCACAACATGGACGTCGTCCGCCGCGCCGATTGGGTCGTCGACGTCGGCCCCGCCGCCGGTGAGGGCGGCGGCGAGGTGCTCTACAGCGGCCCCGTCGACGGTCTCGAGAAGGTGGATGCCAGCCTCACCCGCCCCTTCCTCTTCCCCTCCGCGCAGGGCGAGCACGCAGCCCCGCGCGAGCGCCGCGACGCGGCCGGGTGGCTGCGGGTCGACGGCATCCGGCTGCACAACCTCGACGACGTCGACGTCGCCGTCCCGCTGCAGACGCTCGTCGCCGTGACCGGCGTCTCGGGCTCGGGCAAGTCGACCCTCGTCAGCCGGGTGCTGCACGAGGTGGTGCGCGATCACCTGCATCCGGATGCCGAGGCCGCCGACCCCACAGAAGACGAGACCGACTCCGATGAACCGGGGATCGCCGAGGCGACCGCACCGTCCGACATCGACGTGCTCACCGTGCGATCGACCGACGGGCTCGAGCTCGTCGACCGGCTCGTGCGGGTCGACCAGAAGCCCATCGGCCGCACGCCGCGCTCGAACCTCGCCACCTACACCGGGCTGTTCGATGCGGTGCGCACGGCGTTCGCGCGCACCGACCTCGCCCGCGAACGCGGGTACACGGCCGGCCGGTTCTCGTTCAACGTGCCCGGCGGCCGGTGCGAGACCTGCCAGGGCGAGGGCTTCGTCGCCGTCGAGCTGCTCTTCCTGCCCGGCAGCTATGGCCGCTGCCCCACCTGCCACGGCGCCCGGTACAACGACGAGACGCTTGAGGTGCGCTGGCACGGCCACTCGATCGCCGACGTGCTCGCGCTCACCGTCACGCAGGCTGCGGACGTGCTCGCCGAGATCCCCGCGGCGGCGCGCAGCCTGCGCGCGCTGCTCGACGTCGGGCTCGGATACCTGCGCCTCGGCCAGCCTGCCACCGAACTGTCCGGCGGCGAGGCGCAGCGCATCAAGCTCGCCACCGAGCTGCAGCGAGTGCGCCGCGGGCACACGCTCTACCTGCTCGACGAGCCGACGACCGGACTGCACCCCGCCGACGTGCGCCTGCTGCTCGCGCAGCTGCACGCGCTCGTGGACGCGGGTGACACGGTGGTCGTGGTCGAGCACGACATGGACGTCGTCGCCGACGCCGACTGGGTCATCGACCTCGGCCCCTCGGGCGGCGACGCGGGCGGGCGGATCGTCGCGACGGGAACACCGGATGCCGTCGCCGCAGCATCCGGCAGCCGCACCGCTCCCTATCTCGCGACCGCGCTCGCGCGCTGAGCCCGCGCGCCCCGCATCCGGTGACAGGATGCCGGTATGACCCGCACCGTCGTGATCCACGTCACCTCCGACCCCGCCGACGTCGCCCGCTCGATCAACTCGGCGCGCATCCTGCACAAGGATTGCCCCGAGCACCGCATCCGGATCATCGTCAACGGGCCGGCGATCACCGGCGTCACGCGCGGCGCCGACGCCCTCGCGATCGACAGCCTGCCTGAAGGCGCCGCGATCGAGGCGTGCGAGGGCGGCATGCGCGCACACGAGATCACCGAAGACGACCTGCAGCCCGGCATCCGCACCGTCGCCGCCGCGATCGTCGCCCTGACCGATGCGCAGTTCGAGGGCGCGGCGTACATCCGGCTCTGAGCCGGGATCGGCCCGGCGCGGTCACGCGGAGGCGGGCACCACCCCAGCGAGATGACGCGGCAGACGAGCGACGAACTTGTCAGCCATCGCGATCGGGTCCTTGTAGTCGACCAGCTCCGAGATCAGCGGACCGACCGACTGACGCTCGGCACGCTCTCTCCACTCCTCCACGAAGTCGATGACGGCCGGCATTCGATTCGTGTTGCCTGAGAGCCACAGCACTGTCGGTGCGTCGGGCGAATCGCTCTCGTAGAACGCGATGCCCTGGCCTGCACGGCTGATCCGAAGCGCCCCGATCCCCACTCCGCGGAGCGGCTCCGCGGTCGCGTAGCGGACGTTCCGGGAGATGGCGTCCGCATCCCGGCCCGTCAGGCGTGCCGCGAACTGCGAGATGAAGCTCTGCACGCCCGGGTCCTTTCGGTGGATCTGCTTCGGGCCCTCGGACGGAGGGCGAGGAACCGAGGCGAGCGGCGAGAATTCGCTCTGCCAGTTCGCCGTCCGCGCCGCCTCGGCCGGCGGGATGCTGCGGCTGAGCCGGCCTCCGCTGTCGCGCCACCACTGCGCGCCGTCGAGAGTGAAGCGCAGCAGCTGAACCTCGTAGTAGGGACGCTCTTGACCGTTCACCGTGATCGGCAGATGCACGCCGAGCACGTGCGAGGTCAGTGGCGCCCGCGGCCGGTCGTCATCCGGCAGATCGACCCGCAGGTGGCCGCTCGTGTCGACGGCCACTGCTGCGGCCCAATCGCTGCTCGGCTCCGACCCTGGCGTCGGTGACATGGGCTCACCGCGGTCCTCGGCATGAGCGCGGTTGATGGGCAGAAACCATGTGCCGGGAGGGATGACCGCTTCTCGATTGCGCAGTTCGAGAGGGGATTCGCCATTTTTCACGGTGACCACCAGGTCGACATCGCGCACCAATGTCGAACCGTTGTTGATGACCACCACGCCCAGATAACTCCCCTGCTGATCGGAGTGAGCGGTTTCCGCGACCCAGGCAGTCACCTGTTCAGCGCGAGCGCGATCCGCGACCTCGACGTTCGCCTCCCGCTCGGCGACGACATGCCGACGCTGCCCGAGCGCCACTGAGATGGTCACGACCAGCACGAGGGTGTTGAGTATGGGGCCGAGCAGACCCCCGAAGGTGTCGCCGACGGCGCCGAGGGAAACGGTTTCCTCGATGGCCGGGGGCAGCGGCAGACCGGCGAGAGTGTGCAGGCCGATCCACACCAGCACGACCAGCGACCAGACCAGCATCGCCGCGACGGGAGACAGCAGCACCACCAGCCCCCAGAACCACGGGCGACGCCACCAGGCCGAGCCCCCGTCGACCGAACGCCCCCTCACGAGGCGTCCGCGATCGGATAGACCTGGGGATCGCCGGTCTGCTGGAAGTGACGGATGACAGGCAGGTGCGCGATCACGCCGACCCGGCCGGGGCGTCGGTGTCCGAGGTTCCAGTGCACGCGGTAGCGCTTGCCGTCATCGAAGGTGATGGCTCCGATGCGGTCGCGCATGTCGATCTCGGTCCTCTTGTACCGCTTCGCGTCGGATGCGCTGTAGGGGTGATGGTCCGGGTCGTACAGCAGCGCCGTGCCGTCGTACGGATTGGCGGGATCGGGGAGGATCACGGTGCCGACGACCGCACCGAACTTCTCCTCGAACTCGCCGATCGACGTGATCCCGTGCTCGACGACGAAGGCCTGCGCGATCTTCTGCAGCGCCGTCTGCACGAAGCGGGAGGCGAAGAACGTTCCCAGTCCGTGGTCCTCCTGCGGGTCGAGCAGCCAGCCCACCATCTTGCTGTACCGGGTCTCACCCGCGCTCGCGCCGTAGTCGACGATGTCCCAGAAATTGGGCACCGGACGCAGGATCTCGCCGACCAGGCGACTGCTGTCGCCGGTGATGAGATCTGCGAGTACCCGTGCGATGACGGTGTCATCCTGATTGAAGCTGCTCATGCAACCCTCCCGTAGTGCGAAACATGATGAGAAGCGGGCGCAGCGCAGTCGTGCAGATGCACCTCGGTGAGTCGCGCGAGTTCCAGCGCGTAGTGGCGTCCGCAGTAAACCTGAACCTCGGGCTCGAGCGGGTCGTCGTCTTCTCCGACGTGTCCGCCTCGCCCGATGCGGTACTCCGGCGTGGTGGTGCAGACGCTCTCATCCCATGCGCACCCGCGTGGACGGTCTTCACCGTCGCTGTCGTCGATGCCGATGACGTCGTCTTCCACGGTCGAGCGCGTGGCCATCAGTCCTCCTCGATCGCGAGCACGGCACGCAGTCCGGCTTCGGCGCGCCGGATGCCGGCCTCGAGCTCTTCCCGCGTGAGGTTGTGCTCCTCGTCGAGCCATCGCCCCCACCTGTCTTCGAACTCTGCGCGGCGGCGATGGTGCTGCTCGCGCCTTGCGCTCGGCGGCACCGAGATCTCGACCAGCGCCCCGTCGTCGTCGATCTCTATGAGCAGGTTCGAGCTGCCCCATGGCACCGGCAGAGCGACGTCGGTCCCTTCAACCCCGAGCAGAATCCAGTCACCGGGGGTAGGACGCCCGTCGCCGTCGCGACTCAGGGTGCTGTTTCGGTCCACCGCAGACCACGAGAGCACCGCGTCAGCCCACCAGCGGATGAGCGTGCCGCCCGACATCCGGATGGTCGCCGAAGGTACAGGGGGGAGGTGCCCATCACGTTGGGCGAAGGCGACCGCTGAATCCTGATTGGTCGCGACCACGAGCGGCAGGTAGCCGACCGCCCCGTCGCCGTCCATCTTCTGCAGCAGCTGCCCCTCCCGCATCTCACCTCGCACGTAGGGGAAGTCCGTGAGCGAGAGTGCCGTCACCCGCACCTGCGTGCCCGATAGGGCCTCGTCTATCCATACCTGCAGTGCTGACAGGGCGGAGAGCGAGTCGACGGCGACCTCGTGGGCGCCGTACGCCGAGATCCCCATGGACGAGCGCTTGATCATGCTGGAGATCTCATCCTGTCCCCAGCGCCGGGCACTGCGTGCGCTCGCCTCTCGCTGTGCCTCCTCCAGCAGGATCGCGTCGTACCAGTCCTGCAGAGCGGCTTTTCGTCTCAAGGACTTTCGGTAGGGGTGGGGAAGGGCGTTCTCCTCGCCATCCACGCGGATGCTGCCATGCATCGCCGTCGTGCACGGCGCGCTTCGCGTATGCGCGTTCGTATCCCAGATCTCGTATTGGATGTGCTGGGCGCCGGCGACTTTGGATGCGGCTCGCCAGCCGATCCGTCCGTCAGCGCGGAAGAACACGAAGTCGTCCGGTGTCAGGGCACAGCCGTGCCGCGTTCGGGGACGCACGAGGTGCGCGTGAAGTGAAGTCGGGAACACGATCCCAGTCTGGGAAACCCGGGCGTCCGGAATGAGCGAACTGCCGTCCGGGATCGTACGGAGTTCGCGTTTTCAGACGAGCGGTCGGCGACGGGGCACGCATCCGTCTCTGACCCGACGGCGTAACCCAGCCCGCGCGGCACCACAACCCCCTCGATCCCACGGCCCGACGAAGGCATCGTGAGAGCTCACGCCACCCGCGACCGGCGGGCGGCAGGAAGGGGCAGGCGATGACCGACACCACCGATGACCGCGAGAAGGTCGCCGAACTGATCAAGGACTTCCGCTTCGCGATGTTCACGACCCGCAAGGCCGACGGCAAGCTCGTGTCTCGACCGTTCACCGTGCAGGAGGCGGAGTTCGACGGCGATCTGTGGTTCCTGATCTCGAAGAGCTCGTCGCCCGCGGCAGAGCTCGCCGCCGATGCCGACGTGAACGTCTCGATGAGCTCGAACGACGCGTGGGTCTCGCTCTCCGGCACGGCATGGCTGGTCGACGACCGCTCGAAGATCGACGAGCTGTGGAACCCGATGGTCGAAGCCTGGTTCCCTGACGGATCCGACGACCCCGACGTGGGCCTCGTGCGCTTCACGGCGGAGTCGGCCGAGTACTGGGACACCCCGGGTGGGCGAATCGCGACGGTGTTCAGCTTCGTGAAGTCGAAGCTCACGGGAGAGCAGTACGACGGCGGCGAAAGCGGCAAAGTCGAGCTCTGACCTCGGTCCGACTTCGGCTCTTGCCGGTGTCGGTGNNCACCGACACCGGCAAAGGAGCCGACCATGAGCGACAGCACTTCCTCTTCCTCCTCCGACCTGTTCGGATCGAGCAGCGGGCCCGAGGGCCGCTCGATCGGCGACTGGACCGACCTCGGCCGCGAGATGTGGTCGTTCCTGACGGGTCGCGGCGCCGTCGTCAACTACGCGTTCGACGACATGACCGTCGAGGTGCCGCGCGACATCGGCCCCGACGCCCCGCGCGCGACCTGGAAGATCAACGGCACGCTTCGGGTGACGACGAGCGACAACACCCTCACCTCCGACACCGGCACGTACACCGACCGGGATTCCGGCCCCTCCGCGGGCTGAAGCCTCCGTGGGGCACGGGCCATGATCACCGTCGACGCCGACCTCACGGTCGCCCTGCTCGGAACCGATGACGAACCGCCCTTCTCGGTGAAGGTCACCGCGCAGGGCAAGCGCGTGAACGTCTTCGTCAGTGACCCCGAGCGTCTTCCGAGCGTGCACCGCGCCCAGCTGCACGAGGTCGACGCCCTCGCCAAGCAGCTCGCCGCGCAGGGGCTCACCGTGCGCATCGAGGGCCCCCAGGGGCCACTGATCGAGGTGGGCGACGTGCGACGCAGCATGCTCGCGCGTCTCGTCACCGGCTCATCGCACATGCGACTCGGCTCGCTGAGCGCGCTGAACAGTGTGCGCCGCATCCAGTCCACCCGCGCGCTGCCGCCCATCCCGAACGTCGCTCAGGTGCTGCTGCCCCTGGCACCCACCTTCCAGCGCAACCGACCGCGACGCATCACCACCACTCACTACGCGTGGGGTGCCGGGCATCCCCGATTGATCTTCACTGTGGATGCCGAGCAGTGGGACGGCGTGGCACCCAAGGTCTTCGACCTCACCGGCGACCGGGTCACCATCGGCTCATCGCCGAGTTGCGACCTCGTGCTGCCCGGCCTCGAAACGGTGCACGCCGAGATCCGTCACGAGCAGGGCGACGAGTACGTGCTGTACGCCAAGGGTGCGGTCGGCGGCGGCGCGTATCGGGAGCGCATCGGCGATGAGGAGCAGGGACGCATCCTGCGCACCGGCGCGCTGATCACGATGGGCCGGTGGCGGCTGGCGTTCTTCCGCGAGGAGTACGCCGACCACGGTCGCCCCTACGGCGGACGCCAGGGCGGCGAGTACGCCTACCAGCGACCGCAACCACCGCGCGAGCAGCTGATGCGCGATCGCGGCTCGGCCGCGGGGCAGCCGGTGCGCACCGAGCCCGGCGCCGACCCGGAGCAGTCCGGCGGCGAGGGCGTCGTAGCCGTCGAGTGACCCACGGCGGAGGGCGACGGGACGCGCCGGTAGACTGGACGCGCCCCGCCTCCCTCTTCTTCTGGAGCCCGCGTGACCACTCCTGCCTCTCGTCAGCATGTTCCCGACTCGGTCGAGAACGCCATCGCGACTCCTGAGAAGGAGCAGCCCTACGCCGCGCTCGGGCTGAAGCCCGAGGAGTACGAGCAGATCAAGACCATCCTCGGTCGCCGCCCCACGTCGGGCGAGCTGGCGATGTACTCGGTGATGTGGTCGGAGCATTGCTCGTACAAGTCGTCGAAGAACTACCTGCGCCGCTTCGGGCAGAAGGTCTCTGACGAGATGAGGGAAAGGCTCATGGTCGGCATGGGCCAGAACGCCGGCGTCGTCGACGTGGGCGAGGGATGGGCCGTCACCTTCAAGGCCGAGTCGCACAACCACCCCTCGTTCATCGAGCCGTTCCAGGGCGCCGCTACCGGCGTCGGCGGCATCGTGCGCGACATCATCTCGATGGGCGCCCGCCCGGTCGCGGTGATGGATGCCCTGCGCTTCGGCGCCATCGACCACCCCGACACCCCGCGCGTCGTGCACGGCGTCACCAGCGGCATCAGCTTCTACGGCAACTGCCTCGGCCTGCCGAACATCGGCGGTGAGACCGTCTTCGACGCCGTTTACCAGGCCAACCCGCTCGTCAACGCCCTCGCGGTCGGCGTGCTGCGTCACGAAGACCTCAAGCTCGCCAACGCCACCGGCGTCGGCAACAAGGTCGTGCTGTTCGGTGCCCGCACCGGCGGGGACGGCATCGGTGGCGCGTCGATCCTGGCATCCGACTCGTTCGACGAGGCCGGCCCGACCAAGCGACCCGCCGTGCAGGTCGGCGACCCGTTCGCCGAGAAGGTGCTCATCGAGTGCTGCCTCGAGCTGTACCAGCTCGAGCTGGTCGAGGCGATTCAGGACCTGGGTGCCGCCGGCATCTCGTGCGCGACCAGCGAGCTGGCCGCCAACGGCAACAGCGGCATGCACGTCTCGCTCGACAACGTTCTGCTGCGCGACCCGTCGCTCACCGCCGAAGAGATCCTGATGAGCGAGTCGCAGGAGCGCATGATGGCCATCGTCGCGCCCGAGAAGCTCGACGCGTTCCTCGAGGTGGTCGGCAAGTGGGAGGTCGAGACCAGCGTGCTCGGCGAGGTCACCGGCGACGGCCGCCTGATCATCGACTGGCAGGGCGAGCGCATCGTCGACGTCGACCCATCGACCGTCGCCGTCGACGGCCCCGTCTACGACCGTCCGGTCGCGTACCCGACGTGGATCGACGCGCTGCAGGCGGATGCCGCAGAAGACCTGCCGCGATCGAACGAGCCCGAGGTGCTGCGCACGCAGTTCCTGCAGCTGCTCGGCTCGCCGAACCTCGCCGACACCAGCTGGATCACCAACCAGTACGACTACTACGTGGGCGGCAACACCGCGCTCGCCTTCCCCGACGACGCGGGCATGGTGCGCGTCGACGAGGAGTCGGGTCTCGGCTTCGCCGTCTCGACCGACGCCAACGGCCGCTACTGCCAGCTCGACCCGTACGCGGGCGCGCAGCTCGCCCTCGCCGAGGCGTACCGCAACGTCGCCGTCACCGGCGCCACCCCGACGGCGATCACCGACTGCCTCAACTTCGGCTCGCCCGAGAACCCCGAGGTGATGTGGCAGTTCGGGCAGACCGTCGACGGTCTGGCCGACGGATGCTACGAGCTGGGCACCCCGGTCACCGGCGGCAACGTGTCGTTCTACAACCAGACCGGAGACGTGCCCATCCACCCGACCCCGCTGGTCGGCGTGCTCGGCATCATCGATGACGTCTCGCGTCGCATCCCGTCGGGCTGGCAGGATGCCGGCGACAACATCTACCTGCTCGGTGTGACCTCCACCGAGCTGTCGGGCTCGGCCTGGGCCGACGTCGTGCACGACCACCTCGGCGGCCTGCCGCCGAAGGTCGACCTCGCCGGCGAGCGTCGTCTCGCAGGGCTCCTCGGAGCTGCCCGCGAGGAGTGGCTGATCTCGTCGGCGCACGACCTGTCTGAGGGCGGACTCGGCCAGGCCCTCGCCGAGGGCGTCATGCGCTTCGGCGTCGGCGCACGCGTCTGGCTCACCGAGCTGATGGAGCGCGACGGGGTGGATGCTGCGACTGCGCTCTTCTCGGAGTCGGCCGGCCGCGTGATCGTGACCGTGCCGCGCGAAGAGGACGTGAAGTTCCGTGGCCTGTGTGAGGGGCGCGACTACCCCGTGCTGCGCATCGGCGTCACCGACACCGAGCCGACCCTCGAGGTGCAGGACGTCTTCACCGTCTCGGTCGACGAGTTGCGCGAGACCTCGCGCGGCACGCTGCCCGCGGTGTTCGGACCGACCGTGACCGAGCCTTCCGCATGACTCAGGCCGACGAGGACTACGGCGATCTCGCCGAGCGCCGCAGCCGCCGCATCCGGATCGTCGCCTGGGTGACCATCGTCGCGCTCATCGTGGGCGGCGGCGGGGTGACCGTGCTCTCCCTGCTGTTCGGCTGACGCGGGCGGGGTTCTCCGGGTGGGCCGTGGCATCCATGAAGGTCTCGCCAAGCCGGTCTTGGCTATCCTTTCCCGCTGATGCGCGACGAAGGCGGCGCCCTCCATTTCGAGGACGCCGCGCATCTCGCCGAGCGACTGGCCAGATGCCCTGCGCCCGTCCATAGAAACCCGGGGGATCTCACTCCCCTGTCATGCGTCGCCCGCTACCGTTTGTGGCGACGTCCGATCCGCCTCGGTGCTCTTTGTGCGGCCGATCCCGAAGTACACCCCTCCCGCCAGCAGCACGCCGACCGGCCAGGTAAAGGCGGTTGTTGCAGCCAGTGGCGGAAGAAGCGTCATGCAGACTGTCACGACTCCGGCGACCAATAGCGCGACTACCGCCCGAGGGTTGTATCCCTTCGAGTACCAGTAAGCCCCGGTCGACGAATCGTCGAAGAGCGCCTGTGTGTTCAAGGACTTGCCGCGTAGCAGGTAGTAGTCGACCATGAGGATCCCGTATAGCGGGCCCATCAGGGCGCCGACACCACCGACCATCTGATTGACGATGACCGGGTTGGCGAACAAGTTCCATGGTGTGATCAGAATCGAGACAACGGCGATGACGACGCCGGCCGAGCGGAACGTGAACCTACGTGGCCAGACCTGAAGGATGTCGTACACCGGCGCCACGAAATTGTAGATGACGTTGATTCCCGCGGTGGCGATGGCTATCGCGACCAGCGCGATGAGAAGGGCCGCGACGTTGTCGAGGTCGTAGAGGAGCTCCAGCGGATCGCTCACAGCCGAGCCGTGCACCTTGACGGCAGCGAGAGCGATGACGATCGAGACAATCCCGAAAGCTGTCGCGTTGATGAGCAGGCCCAGCATGTTGCCACGGCGTACCATCGCAGCTGTCGGTGCGTTGCGCGAGAAGTCGGCAAAGTTGAGGGTGGGGCCGCCGAAATACGCCACGAGAATGAACGCCGCAGCCACCATCCCGACAAAGCCGCCACCGGTCTCGACTGTGCGGAAATTGAAGTCGATCGACCATTCCGCTCTTGCCAGCATCCAAACGGCGAGCGCGATCATCGCGATCCAGATCACCGGTCCCGCGAAGTCCGACAACTTGCGCACCGTCTCCATGCCGTTCGCAAGAGCGAGGGCTTGCGCGAGCGACAGTGCGAGGAAGCAGATCCATCCGAGGGCGGACAACCCGAGAAAGGACGTCTCTGTCAGCGAAAGGGTCGCCGGGAACACTTTGACCAACAAAATCATCACGGCCTGGGAGGCGAGGTATGTCTGTACTCCGTACCAGAACACGCCAACCACGCCGCGAAGGACGGCCGGGATGTTTGCGCCGCGTACGCCGAAGCTGGCGCGGGCGAACACCGGAAACGGGACTCGTTCACGTTGTCCTGCCACGCCACTGAGATTATTGGCGAAGTAGATGATGGTCACACCGATGACGAACGCGATCATCACCTGCCAGCCGACGAGACCTGTGGCGAAGAGGCCGATGGCCACAGAATACCCAGCGAGGCTGTGCCAGCCGGACATCCACCAGGCAAAGAGGTTCCAGGTCTTCCAGGTGCCGGAGGCCGACTCCGGTGCGAGGTCGACGTTGTAGAGCGTCGACGTCGAATCTGTAATGGTGCGGGACATCATTGTCTCCTTCAGTATCGGTAGGGATAGCGAACGGCTCGGGTGCCGTCAGATGTGTGGTCGGCTCAGAGGCCGTCGCGATGCAGGTACTCGCCGCGGCCGGCAGTCCCCACGAACCGCCCCTTGTCGGCGACCAGCCGCCCGCGCGCGAAGACCTTCGTGATCTTTCCGGGAAGCGACCAGCCTTCGTAGAGCGTGTAGTCCATGTTCTGGTACTGCGTGTCGGCCGTGATCAGGGTGGTACCGTCGGGGTCGAGCAGCACCACGTCCGCATCGGCACCGATGCCGAGGTGGCCCTTGCGCGGAAAGAGGCCGAACTGCTTCGCGGGAATCGTCGAGGTCAGTTCGACGAACCTCTCGATCGTGAGCTTGCCGGTGGCGACTCCCTTTCCGTACACGACCGACATGCGGTGCTCGACTCCCGGCCCGCCATTGGGGATCGCACGGAAATCATCGCCCGAGAGTCGCTTCTTGTCCTCGAAGCAGAACGGGCAGTGATCGGAGCTGACGACGCTGAGCACGCCGGAGTTCAGTCCACGCCACAGCGCCTCGCGATGTTCGAACGTGCGCAGCGGCGGTGTCAGCACTGCCTTGGCCGGTTGGAAACCCGGCTGATCGTAGATGTCGCGATCCAGCGTCAGGTAGTGCGTGCAGGTTTCCGCCGAGACTGGCCAGCCCGCCATGCGGGCCTCGCCCACCGCATCGACGGCGCCCTCCGTTGACAGATGTACGAAGTACAGTGGTGCATCAGCCATTCTCGAGATACGAATGGCGCGTTCGACCGCTTCGACTTCGGTCGCGGGCGGCCGGGCGATCTCGTGATACCCGGGACCGGTCTTGCCCTGCGCGACGAGGTCCGCGGCGATCCGATCGATGACGTCGCCGTTCTCCGCATGCACGCATACCTGGCTGCCGACCCGACTCGCACCGCGCAGCACATCGTAGAGCTGCCCGTCGTGCAGCATCAGAGTGCCACGGTAGGCCATGAACACTTTCAGACTGCTTACACCCTCGGCCCTGACCTCGGTGAGTTCGTCGATCGCGCCGTCGTACAGGTCGGTGATGCACATGTGCATCCCGTAGTCGATGGCTGCCTTTCCTTTCGCCTTCTCCCTGTGCAGCTGGAGCGAGTCAGTCAGAGTGCTCCCGGGGATCTGCATGGCGAAGTCGACGATGGTCGTGGTACCGCCCACTGCGGCAGCGACCGTGCCCGTGGCAAAGTCATCGGCCGTCGTAGTGCCCATGAGAGGCGCATCCAGGTGGGTGTGCACGTCGACCCCACCGGGCAGCACCATGAGACCGGTGCAGTCGATGACCTCAACATTCTCGGTCGACATCTGGCTGAAGTCACCGATAGCGACGATCTTCCCATCAGACATCAGCAGATCCGCTCGCGTGCGACCCCCGCCGTCGACGAGAGTCCCTGCTCGAAGGAGCGTGCGGTTCATCATGATCTCCTCAAGCCTCGCGGTCGAAGCCGGGGACGGGCACGGGTTCCCCCCGGCCGACCCGGTCGACGATGATCGAATAGTTCTCCGGTCGCCGGTGCGCCGCGAAATCGAAAACGCTCTCTCGGTACATCTCTGCCATTCCCAGGTCGATATGCGTTACGACGACCTCGTCCTCGTCGCCGATGGTCTTCGCGACGATCTCCCCTGACGGGGCAGCGATTGCGGACCCACCGATCATGTATACGCCGTCTTCCGTACCGCTCTTGCCCGCAGCTGCCACCCACACCGAGTTCTGGTACGCACCCGCCTGCAATGACAGCAGATGGGTCGACATCTTCGCGTGCGGCTCCTCCGACCAACCCGGCACATCCAGCGGCGTGTTATAGCCGAGCACCACCAGGTCGGCGCCCTGTAGGCTTAATGCGCGGTAAACCTCGGGCCAGCGCCTGTCGTTGCAGAGTGCCATCCCGATCTTGATGCCCTGAGATTCGAAGACGCCGAAGCCCAGGTCGCCGACCTCGAAGTACCGCTTCTCCAGGTGCTGATGCGTCAAGTTCGACCGGTTATCAGCGTGACCCGGCAGATGAATCTTCCGGTACTTACCGGTAATGCGGCCCTGACCATCCACAAGGATCGACGTGTTGAAGCGTCGCCCTTCCGGCGTGAGTTCGGCGTAGCCGAGGTAAAACCCGACGCCCAGCTCACGAGCCGCAGCAAACAGCGGAGCCGTTTCGCCACTGGGCATTTCACGTTCGAAGTAGTGGTCGGACGCTTGCAGAGACTCGGTCCAGTATCGCGGGAAGAAGGTCGTGAGCGTCAGCTCGGGAAACACCACCAACTCGGCACCACGCTGGTGGGCCACACGCATCATCGAGATCAGTCTTGCGACAACCTCGACGCGCGTCTCCTCGGGTTGGATTCCACCGACCTGTGCCACTGCCAGGCCGAACGTCCGCTTCGACATCCGCGTCTCCTCATGTTCACTCGCTGCTCTGCGATACCGATCACCTTAGGAGAGCCGAGCCGGCGGATTCCTGTTACATTCAACAAACCGCCACAGCTAACTTGTCGCATGCAACAAGGAGAGGGTCATGTCGGATCTTCGTCTCGACCTTCGCGTATCGCTCGGGCGCATCAGTGACGCTCTGCATCGCTATGTCGACGTCATGGTCGGGGCGCGCGATGACACCGTGCCCGCCGACGTGGGTACCGTACGCATCGAATCCCGCAGTCTCTCCGATCGCGCGGCGCTCGACGGTGTGGTCGCGACAGCACGCGCGCACGGGTGTGACCTCCTGATCCTCACGCACACCGCGACGGCGATCGTCTGGCCGCCCGCCTGTGACATCTCCGTGCTCGTGCTGCGGCCGGGGACCGACCCGGAATGGGTGCGCGCTCGTCTCGCGCAGATCGGAGAAGACGCGGGAGAGCGCCGCTCCGCAGACGAGATGGGCCGGATGAGCATCGTTGCGATCGCGGACAGAGCTGCAGCAGACGTCGGCGGGCACATCATCGTCGAGGATGACACCTTTCAGTTGCTCGCGTACTCCCGAATGACCCCCGGCGTCGATCCGGCACGCCGCGAGGCGGTTCTTCAGCGGCAACTCCCCGGCCCGTACCAGCAAATCTTTAACGGCCAGGGTGTGCTTGCACGACTGATCGCTGGCACTCCGATAATTCAGACGGAGAGCGTCGATGCTGCTGGCCTCGGGCAGCGATTGATCGCTGGAATTCGGCATCACGGCCGTCTACTTGGCAGCATCTGGCTCGCACGTGACGCCCCGGTCTTCTGCGAACGAGATGCCGAGGTGCTGCGCGCTGCAGCCGCAGAGATGAGCCCTCTGTTGGGCGCGCTAATGCGTAGGCGTGACGACGAAAGAGTGCGTCGCGACGAAGCCGTCGCAGACCTACTGTCCGGCAAAGAGCCTGCGGACCCCCGTACCGCGCTCGGCTACGGCGCTCCGGACTTTACGCGCCCGGGTCACGCGATCGCGCTGAAAGAGGTCAACCTACCGCGAAGCCGGCAGGCAATGGATGCCGATGCCATCCGTGTCCTCGCGGATGTCACAGCGAGGTCCCGTCGCGCAGCCACGCTCTCGACCACTGCAGACGGGGTCGCTTTCATGCTGCATCTGGGTTGCGACTCCCCCGCCGCGGAATGCTCGTCCGCAGGCTCGGCAACGCTCGCCAAGTCGCTCTCTGAGAGCTTCTCCGGCATGGGCGCGACCATTGCCGTCGCGGTCGGGAGGCACTGGTCGGACACTTCCGGGATCGAGCAGTCGGCGAACGACGCCGACAGAATGGTGAGAAAAATGGCTCGAGACGGTCGTACGGGCCTTGCGACGCTCGCGGATCTTTGGGCACCGTTGACGCTCGCAGAAGCGCTGCCCGAACAGGTTCCGCGAGCGGCTCTGCCAGAGACAGTCCGGCAGCTCTTCGCGAAGACGTCACGCGCTCGGGAGCAGCGGCGAGTGCTCGCCGTCCTGCTCGACGACTGGGGCAATCCCAGCGCGGCAGCGGCACGCCTCGGCATTCACACGAATACGGTGCGCTATCGACTCCGGCGGTTCGAGGATCAGCTGAAGGTGGACCTCAACGAACCGGACGCGCGATTGGTGCTCTGGATGCTGCTGCGCACCGAGCATCACTTGTGACGCGGTTTCGGGCGACCACGAGAGCAAGCAGTGTTCGCCCGCGCAGAGTGGGCGTGGGCTGCTCACGCCGGTGGACGGCGCCTGCGTGGACGTGGTTGCCTCCGGGAGGTGGGCCTGGGGCATCCCTGGGTCGCGCGACGCCGACCTATCAACTTCCTCCTGCAACCTCGACACCTCAGAGAGCATCGGGTGCACGCCGACCGAAGGAGTAGGCATGAGCGACAGCACACCCGACCGCGATCCCAACGACCAGGAGTTGCTCTCAAACGGCATGGACGACAGCACCGGCGGCCCCAACAATCTCATGGACACGCCGCCCGCGCAGGTCGACGACAAGGCCGTGCGGGAGCACCGCGCCGAGGGCACCGACGAGCGGAACGCCGGGGATTAGCATACGGGGGCTGTGTGACGACGCCCGCACTGGAGCGCATTCGCGAGTCCTATTTGGTCGCCTCGAGTACTCCGAGACGACCGGATGGAACCAGTCAGTTCTGCGCCAGCATACTTCCCGATACTGGCGCCTGCGCGGCATCCGCAAGGATGACCGACCGGCGCCTCACGCGGTGTCGGACTGCCCGCGGTCGCTCGACTCCGACTTGCGACCGCCGGCCTCGAGAACGTCACCGGCGGGAAGCTCCTTGTGCCCGCCGAACTGCAGACGCATCGCCGAGAGCACCTGGTTCGCAAAGTGGTCTTCGCCGCGCGAGGCGAAGCGCTCGAACAGTGCGGACGAGAGCACGGGCACGGGCACGCCGACGTCCACGGCGGCCTTGACCGTCCAGCGTCCCTCGCCCGAGTCTGAGACGCGGCCGGCGAGGTCGTGCAGGGTGGGGTTCTCGTTCAGTGCGGTCGCGGTGAGGTCGAGCAGCCACGACGAGATCACTGACCCGCGGCGCCACAGCTCGGTGACCTTCGCGGTATCGATGGGGAACTGGTAGAACTCGGGCTCTTCGAGTGGCGCGACCTCGGCGGAGTGCTCGGCCTCGCGCACTCCCGCGTCGGCGTTCTCGAGCAGGTTCAGACCCTCGGCGATCGCGGCCATGATGCCGTACTCGATGCCGTTGTGCACCATCTTCACGAAGTGCCCGGCCCCGGCGGGACCGCAGTGCAGGTAACCCTGTTCTTCCGGCGCGAGGTCGCCGGTGCGTCCGGGCGTGCGTTCGATCTCGCCGACACCCGGGGCGATGGTCTTCAGCAGCGGCTCGATGTGCTGCACTGCGGCATCCGATCCGCCGACCATGAGGCAGTACCCGCGCTCGAGGCCGAACACGCCGCCGCTCGTGCCGGCGTCGACGTACTCGATGCCGCGCTCGCGCATCGCGGCCGCGCGGCGCACGTCGTCGCGGTAGTTGGAGTTGCCACCGTCGATGACGATGTCGCCCTCATCGAGCAGGTCGGCGACCTGCTCGAGAATTGAGCCGGTGAGCCCGGCCGGGACCATCAACCAGATCACGCGGGGGGTCTGCAGCTTCGACACGAAGTTCTGCAGGTCGCTCGCCCCGGTCGCACCATCGGCGACGATCGCCTGGACCGCGTCCTGGTTCACGTCAAACCCGACGCATTCGTGTCCGTCCCGCATCAGTCGGCGCACGATGTTCGCGCCCATGCGTCCGAGTCCGATCATTCCCAGCTGCATCATGTCTCCCGTCGATTGGCATTCCCATGGTCACGCACATGCGTGATCGCGGGCAAGGCCCCTGCGGCGAGCGCGCGCATGTGGCATTGTTCGCCTTCGAGGTGCGGGCGCATGCGGGGTCGGCGGGCCGACCGCACGCCGCTGCACCGGCGGCAACGTCGCTGGCAGTCGGGCTAGGGTGGCGAGATGGCCGGGATCAGTCGGGAGTCGCTCGCCGCCCAGCGGCAGGATGCGGCGGCGCGCGCCGAGCATGCGGCATCCGCCCTGGCCGAACTCGTGCACGACCGACAGGGATCGAACGACGACGACGAACACGACCCCGAGGGCGTGACACTGTCGTCGGAATGGTCGCGGCTGTCGGCGCTGGCCGAGGCGGCGGCCGACGAGGTGCGGCAGTACGACGACGCGCTGGAGCGATGGGATGCCGGTGACTACGGCATCTGCGCGAACTGTGGGCAGCCCATCCCCGAGGCGCGACTCGAGGTGCGCCCGTTCGCGCGGATGTGCGTGCCGTGCGCCGAGAAGCTCGGGTGACACGGCGGCCGCGCGTGACCGTGCCGCCTGACAGCCCGCGAGCCGGGACGGGCCGGGGGCTGGACGAACCGGGAGTCGGGACGAACCGGGAGTCGGGACGAAACGGGGGCCGGGACGAAACGGGGGCCGACACTCCAGATGTCGGACGGATCCCGCGAGAACGTCCGACATCTGGCGTGTCGGCCCCCAGAACGGAACGTCGACGCAACGCAACGCGTCGACGCCGCGTCAGGCGAGGGTGAGGAACAGCTTCTCGAGCTCCGCCATGCTGGGGGCGCCGTCCTCGGCATCCTCACCGTCGATCACGCAGTGCTTCAGCGCTGTGCTGATCACCGCGAAGCCGGCGCGGTCGATGGCCTTGCCGACGGCCGCGAGCTGGATCACGACGTCACGGCAGTCGGCATCCGCCTCCATCGCGTCGATCACCGCGGTCAGCTGCCCGCGGGCGCGCTTGAGCCGGTTCACGACCTTGCGGATCTCGTCATCGGGTGCGGCGCTCATACGGACTCCTTTTCGAGAGAGCGGTCGGCGGCGAGCATCCGGGTGCCCGCCTGCCACGTGAGATATCCGCCGGCGAGGTTGCGCGCCTGGCGTCCGTGCTGGCGCAGCAGACGCACGGCGGTGTGCCCGCGCTGACCCACCTGGCAGTGCACGATCAGCTCGCCGTCGGGCAGCTCGTGGAGCCGGTCGCGCAGCTCGTCGACCGAGACGTTCACGCTGCCGGGGATCGCTCCGGCCTCGTGCTCGCCGACGCTGCGCACATCGAGCACGGTCGCGCCGGAGGCCACCGCGGCGGAGAGCTCGTGCCACTGGATGGCGTGGGTCAGCCCCGTCGCGGCGTTATCGGCGATGTAGCCGAGCATGTTCACCGGGTCTTTCGCCGAGGCGAACTGCGGTGCGTAGGCGAGCTCGAGCCGGCTCAGCTGCGACGCTGTGAGCCCCGCCTGCATGGCCGTCGCGATCACGTCGACGCGCTTGTCGGCGCCGCGGCGTCCGATCACCTGCGCGCCCAGGATGAGGTCCGTGCCCGGGTCGACGAGCAGCTTCATCGTCAACCGCTCGGCGCCCGGGTAGTAGCCGGCGTGGTCGGAGGGGTGCGCATGGATGACGCGGTGGGCGCGACCGGCATCCCGCAGCCTCTTCTCGCTCCACCCCGTCATCGCGACGGTGAGATCGAAGACCCCGACGATGGCCGTGCCGAGCGCGGGCAGCGCGTCGGCCGGATCCGAATCGAGCAGCCCGGCAGCGGCCGCGATGGCGTCGGCGGCGGTGCGGCCGTGCCGGTTCGCGAGGCCGGCCATGGTGACGAGTGTGGGCTCGGCAGACACGGCATCCACCTTTTCGACACCGTCGCCGACGGCGAAGATGCACGGGTCGCTGGTGCGCTGCAGCGCGTCGACGGCGATCCCGCCGGTAGTGCCTGTGGCGAGCCCGGCGGAGACGGCGAGGGATGCCGCGGGGCGCACACCCCTGGCGTCGATGACGATGTCGGCGGCGACGGTGGTGCCGTCGTCGAGGTGGACGCCTTCGGCATCCAGCGACTCCACCGATGCACGCAGCCGCAGATCGACGCCGCGCGCACGCAGCTCGTCGACGACGAGCGCGGCCATCTCGATGTCGAGCGGACTGAGCGGATGCGGGCCGTGCTGGACGAGTGTGACGGCGAGGCCGCGGTGCACGAGGTTCTCGACCGCCTCGATGCCGATGAATCCGCCGCCGACGACGACGGCGCGGCCCGCGTCGGGAAGATCCGCCAGGGCATCGGTGATGCGGTCGACGTCGTCGATCGTGCGCAGGGTCGACACGACGGGGGCGCGGGGCGTCTGCTCGAACACGTCACGCGAGGCGGCGCCGGTCGCGAGCACGACGTGGTCGTAGGGCTCGTCGACGACCGTGCCGGTGCGCACATCCCGGATGGTGACGGTGTGGGCATCCCGATCGATCGCCACGGCCTCGGAACCGGTGCGCACATCGAGGGCGAACCGCGCCCGCAGAGACTCTGGTGTCTGCAGCAGCAGCGACTCGCGCTCGGTGATCACGCCGCCGACGTAGTACGGCAGCCCGCAGTTGGCGAAGCTGACGTAGTCGCCCTGTTCGACGACGATGATCTCGGCGTGCTCGTCGAGCCGCCGCAGGCGAGTGGCCGCCGACATGCCGCCGGCGACGCCGCCGATGATGATCACGCGCACGGTCAGCTCCGCCCGAACAGCTTCGCGAAGAAACCCGTGCGGGGCTCGTTCTCGTGTCCGCGGCAGCGGTCACTCGACGGCACGCCGGCCATCACCATGTCGACGTGCTGGCCGCAGCCGGCCCACGTCGTCTTGCCACAGGTTCGGCAGGTCACTGCTCGGCACATCTTCGCTCTCCTCGGTTCGGGTACGGATCGATCGTACCCGATACCCCCGGGGGTATAACTGGATGCCGGCTGAGAGCCCTCTCGCGCACGCGGTGCGCGGAAGTAGGCTGGGCCCATCATGGATGAGTTCTTCCGGGGCATGTGGGACTTCGCCGGCAACTACTGGTGGCTGGTGTTTCCGCTGATGGGCGTCGCCGGCGGCATCGGCAAGTCGTGGGAGCGCGCATCGAAGCGTCGTCACGAGCGGCGACTCGAGACGCTGCGCCTGAAGGGTGAGCTCAAGGCCGCCCAGCTCGCCGCCCGCGGGGGAACCGCGCAGCCGGCGAGGGCTCAGGCCCGCGAGACCGCGGCCGCAGAGCGCGCGTCGACCGTCCAGCTGCTCGAGCGCCTCTTCGCCGAGCACGACGAGATCACCGCGCGCTGGCTCGACTACGAGCTCGATGTCGCCAAGCTCATCGCGTTCCCGGCGATGAGCGACGGGCGACAGCCGCTGACCGCCGCATTCCTGCGGGCGAAGAAGATCGCCGACACGCTGCGCCCCGCGTCTGCGGATGCCAAGCTCAGCGAGGCCGAGATCGCGGAGTACGTCGACGCGGTGGGCGACTACGCGGTCGCCTTCGACATCGCCGAGCGCGATGCCCGCCGACTGCGTGACGCGAACTTCAGTGAGGACGAGCGCAAGCGCCTCGATCGCGCGCAACACATGCTCACCGTCGCCCTCGACGACGCAGCCACGCAGGCCGAGCGCAACCTCGCCTACAAGCGCGTGCGCGAAGAGCTCGACGGGCTCATCCTGCTCTCCGACGAGGCCGTCGACGTGCTCGAGCAGAAGGTGGCCGGTCAGATCGGCACGGCACGGGCATCCGGTTCTTCCCTCGCTCCCGAACCGGAACCCGAGCGCATGCCGCTGCGGAGGGACGAGCCGTGAGAGTCGACAACGTCACCGGGCCGATCGCCTGGCATGCCGAGGGACCCGTCTGGGCAGCCGCGTGGGGCGGGTTGCGATGGGTCGACGGCGCCGCCGGCGACCTGCTCACGCTGCGCGACGACGGCGTGACACGGCAGCATGTCGACGACGAGTATCTGGCCTTCGTGCGTCCGCGCCGGTCGGGCGGCTTCGTCGCCGTCGGAGCGCGAACCCTGTATCTGGCCGACGAGGCCGACGGCGAGACCCGAGCGGTCGCGCGGCTCGGTGACGATCCCGGCGTGCGGATGAACGACGGATGCTGCGACCCCGACGGCCGGCTGCTCGCCGGCTCGATGGCGTACGACGCGGCGCCAGGTCGGGGGTCGCTGGCGCGGATCGATGCCGACCTGTCGGTCAGCGTCGTGCTGCCGAAGGTGAGCATCTCGAACGGCATCGCCTTCACGTCCGAAGGCTCGCGTGCGTACTACGCCGACACCGCGACCGGCCGCGTCGACGTGTTCGACGTCTCGGACGGCGACCTCGTGAACCGCCGGCCGTTCGTGTCGATCCCGTCCGACGCCGGCGCGCCCGACGGACTCTGCGTCGCCGCCGACGGCAGCGTGTGGGTGGCCCTGTGGGGCGGGTCGGCCGTGCACGGATACGACAGCTCGGGCGCGCTCATCGAGAGCATCCCGCTGCCGGTGTCGCAGGTGAGCGCGTGCACGTTCGGCGGGCGCGCGCTGAGCACCCTGTTCATCACCACGTCGGCGCAGGGGCTCGATCCCGGCCACGGCACCGAGGCGGGATCGCTGTTCGCCGTCGACCTCGGCATCCGGGGCCAGCCCACGCTTCCTTTCGCGGGCTGAGCCGATCGCGCGGCCCCTCCCGGGCGTAGAGTCGGGCCATGAAGAGCACGCTTCGGGTGGGGATCGTCGGGGCGGGCGGCATCGCCCCGGTGCACATCGAGGGCTGGATGGCGCTGGGCGCCGATGTCGCGATCCTGCGCAGGACGGATGCCGGTGCGCTGGCTGATCGCTACGGCATCCGGATCATCGGCGGGCTCGACGAGCTGATCGATGCGGTGGACGTGGTCGACATCATCAGCCCCACTTCCACGCATCTCGAGATCGCCCGTGCCGCCTTCGCGCGCGGCAGGCACGTCGTGTGCGAGAAGCCCCTCGCGGCGAGCGCCGCCGACGCGCGGGCGCTCATCGACGCAGCCGATGACGCCGGCGTGCGGCTGTTTCCCGCGCACGTCGTGCGGTACTTCGAGGGGTATCGCGACCTGCACGAGCGCATCGGATCGGTCGGCACCCTTGCCGAGCTGACCTTCCGGCGCACGGTCGGTGCGCCTGATTCGGCCTGGTTCTATGCCGAGGATGCCGGTGGCGGCGTGATCCGCGATCTGATGATCCACGACATCGACCAAGCGCTGTGGCTGGCCGGATCGGTCGCCGAGGTGTCGGCCACCCAGGACCCGCCCGCGGTCGGCGATCGTGTCTCGCCGCCGGTCTCGGCGCATGTCACCCTCACCCACTCGAACGGTGCGATCAGCCACCTGCGGGCCGACTGGCTCGAGCCGGGCACGCCGTTCCGGTCGATGGTCGAGGTGGCCGGCTCCGACGGCATCCTGCGCGTCGACACCGACGTCGACCCGACCGGCGTCGACCCGTATCGCGCTCAGCTGGCCGACTTCGCCGAAGCGATCCGCACCGGGGGCGACGCGCGGGTCACCGCTGCCGACGGGCTGGCGGCGGTCTCCGTGGTGGATGCCGCGTACGCATCCCTCGCCGGGAAGCGCCCGATCACGTTCTGACCTCTCGCGATACGTTCCGGGGGCCGACACGCCAGATGTCGGACGGATGCCGTGAAAGCGTCCGACATGTGGAGTGTCGGCCCCCGATGTGTATGCCGGCTCCCGGCGTGCCCCGCCCCCTGTGCGTGACCTGTCTCTTATACACATCTAAAAAAAAAAATAATCCCCGCCCCCTCCTCTTCGCCATTCGGTGCTGTCTACGTCGTTGGTGAACA